>JBDRDH010000129.1:0-28955 GCA_043820985.1 Planctomycetota bacterium | reverse complement strand
TGGAAACGATTCTGGCCTTGCGTGCCCTGTGGCTCTCCCAGGACGGCCGCTGGACCCGTTACTGGGACACCCGCCCCGCCTACACAAAGGCCGCCTAAAGTGTCACGCACCCGTATCCGGGCGGAGCTGTCCGACAGATTTTATGATGGTTAACGTCGGCGGCGCGTAGTACGAAAGCGGCTACCGAGCGTCCGCTTTATCGGTCGTAGGCCACTAGACTCGAGCCGCTCGCAGCGTTGTAGTAACCTCTCGGAACGGTTGGTGGCAGGTTTGGCCTCCTCCGTTTCTGCCGCCGGGGGAGGCTCTGGACGCTGACGTTTAGCGACCCAGGGGGCCTGAAATTGCGGCAGCTCCTGGTTGATGAGCTTTTCGATGTCGGTCAGGAGCTTGCCCTGGTCAGGACAAACAAACGTCACCGCATAACCGCTCTTGCCCATGCGTGCCGTGCGGCCGATGCGGTGGATATAGATTGTGGTATCTTCCGGGACATCATAGTTGACGATGTGCGAGATCTCCATCACGTCCAGGCCGCGCGCGGCGAGGTCAGTGGCTACCAAGACGTGTATGTGGGCCTGGCGGAAGCTGCGCATGACGCGTTCGCGCTGTGACTGCATCAGGTCGCCGTGTATCTCCTTGCAGTTCACGCCGGCGCGCTTCAGCCGGTCGGCCACTCGCCGGGCGGCGTGCTTGGTGTTTGTAAATACGATGGCCAGAGTGGGCTTCTCGTGTCGTAAAAAGCTCAATAGCGTTTGAAACTTCTCATGCGGATCGACACTAACGTAACCATGGTTAACGCTCTCGACAGTGAGTGTGTCACGCGAGACGTCGATCTCCTGAGGTTCGTGCATGTATGACTTGGCCAGCCGGCGAATTTCGTCGGTTACCGTCGCGGATACGAAGACCGTCTGATGCCGGCACTTGATAGCACCGAGAATGCGGCGGATGTCATCGCGGAAACCGATATCGAGCATCCGATCGATTTCGTCCAGTACAACGAAAGTCACTTTGGACAGATCCAGGATCCTGCGCCGCATCAGATCAATAATGCGCCCGGGTGTCCCGATGATGATTTCCGGTGAGTGCTTGAGTCGGGCCGTTTGTGATCGTATTGGCCGACCGCCATATAGCAGGGCGGTTTTATAGGGATGTGACACCCCGAGCGCACGAACATGCTCGTCGACCTGTGCGGCTAATTCCCGCGTCGGTACCAGCACCAGAGCCTGGGCTGGTTTGTCAGGCTTGAGCAATTGGATCATGGGAATCGCAAACGCGGCGGTCTTGCCGGTACCGGTCTTGGCCTGTCCCAGGCAATCGTGGCCCGCGAGCGCGGCGGGAATCAATTCACATTGGATGTCGGTTGGCTGCTCGAACCCGGCCTGGCGGATACTCGACAGAATTTCGGGCGATAATCCCAGTTTACCCCAGGGGTTGGTCGGATCGGGTTTTGGCAGCTTTTTAAGCTTTTTGTTAGGCATATATGCCTGGCTCCGTGTCTCAGGCTCGTGCGACCGATAATCAAGGAGATCATCGCGCCTTCTCAAGCCTGCCTTTCTGCCGCATAATCTACGCCAAGTTCTGTGGAATCACAAGGTTCCGACGAGCACGGCGTCAGGCGCGGCGACGCCATGACTGCTCCGCGGGCCATGGATATCCTATATGTCGGATGTACAGGCAGGGGGGCGGACCAGTGCAACCTGGCACTGATCCGATGGGTAGAAGTAAAGCCGGGGCGAGGTTTTATTGGGCTGGTGTAAGCCCGTGGACCTGGTGAAGCTGCACGATGGCTACTTATACATATAGAGCGCGGAACGCGACTGGCGCGGAAGTGCGCGGCACTTTGGTCGCCGATACCACCGTGGCCGCCACCCGCATGTTGGCGGACCGCGCCTTGATGCCGGTCCAACTGGACGAGGTCCGCGCCGAGCGGCGTTCCATGTTCACGGGCCGTACCCGCCGGGTGAAGCTGGCCAAGGTTGGGATGCTCTACGAGCAGATGGCGGACTTGTTGCGCGCGGGCGTGCCCATGCTGCGGGCTCTGACCGTGCTGTGCGAGCAGTCCGCTTCGCCCGCCCTGACGCGTGTGCTGCGCGAAGTGCGCGAGGATGTGTCCGGCGGCGATACGCTGGCTGATGCCATGGCCCGGCACCCCTACGCTTTCCCCGAGCTGCACGCCTCAATGGTACGCGCCGGTGAAAAGGGTGGTTTCCTCGAGGACGTGCTTTCGCGGCTGGCGGACTTCGTTAGCCGGCAGGATGCCCTGCGGAACAAGTTCATCAGCTCGATGATCTATCCCTGCATCCTGTTACTGGGAGCCATCGGAGCCGTGGTGTTCATCATGGCCTTTGTGGTTCCGGGTATCCGTAGCGTATTGGAAGGTCAGTCACTACCCTGGCCGACCATCGTGGTGTTTACCGTTAGCGATACCCTGCGCGATCACTACGTCGTCATATTGGGAGTTTTGCTGGTCGTGACGGTCGTCGTTATCGGCTTTTTCCAGAGTGCCCTGGGCAAAGCGACACTGGCCAGAGTGCAACTACGCTCTCCGGCTTTCGGCAAGGTCTACACCATGATGGCGCTGTGCCGTTTCTGTCGCGTCTTTGGAACGCTGCTGGCCAATGGCATCCCGATTCTACAATCGCTGAAAATATCGAAGGACTCCGCGGGTAATCCCATCCTGGCCGCGGCGATCGAGAAGGCGGCGGAGAACGTGCGCCACGGTGAGCCGCTGGCGCAACCCCTGGCCGCCAGCAAGGTCTTTCCGCCGGTGATCGTGGACATGATCTCGGTAGCCGAGGAGAGTAACACGCTGGATAAGGTTCTGATCGGGATCGCGGATACGCAGGAGGAGCGCACCGCTCGGCAGATCGATTTCGTGGTGCGCATGCTCGAGCCGCTAATGCTTTTACTGATGGGCGTGATGATCGGATTCATCGCACTGGCGCTGCTGCTGCCCATCCTGTTGATGGCAACTTCCGGATTCAAGTAGCAAGCCGGAATATTTGGTAATAGGGAGTATCCAAGATGAGGAATCACAGACTAAGGATTCGTTCTCGCGCGGCGTTTACACTGCTGGAAGTGTTGATGGTGGTGGCGATCATTGGATTGCTGGCCGCGTTCGTGGTGCCCAACCTGTTCGGGGCGCGCGAAGGCGCCAAGATCGACCTAACCCAGGCCCTGGTGGACTCGGGCATCAATGGCGCGCTGGAACTCTACCGCACGCATATGGACCGCTATCCCCAGGAGGATGATGGTGGTCTGATGGCGCTGGTCGAGGAGCCGGAGGACGAGGATGAGCTCAAGAAGTGGCGTGGCCCTTACGTCAAGAACGCCAAGGATCTCATCGATCCCTGGGGCAACGAACTCATCTACGAGTGCCCTGGTGAGTACAACGAACGCAGCTATGATCTTTCCAGTGCCGGGCCTGACGGTGATGAAGGTTCCGACGACGACATCAAGAACTGGGAAGAGGATTGATTAGCGCGCGGCGGTCCGCTGAGCCTTCGGAATCCGCCGCGCGGATAATCCCTGGCACGCGGTGTTAGGTAGTGTCGTGAGCCGTGGCGATCCACAGATCGGCCGGATGAAACAGTCCCGGTGGGCAGTGACCCTGCTGGAACTGTTGCTCGTTATCAGCCTGTTGGGGCTGCTGGCGGTATTCCTGTGGCCCGACTTCGGAACCGCCACCCGGCATGAGTTGCTGGACGAGTCGGCGCGCCGCATGAAGACCCTGATCGCGATGTGCCGCGCCGAGGCCATGAACCAGTCGATCCGCTATCAGATTTCCTTTCGAGCGGATGGCAGCCTGAAGGTGCGGCGGCAATATGATCCGATCGAGGCACCGCATATATTTGTACCGGTGCGCTCCGATTGGGCGCGTCGGGCGATTTTGCTGGAAGACGTCTGGGTCGAGTCGGTCGTGCCCCTGCCAGACGGGCCGGCCCCGATTTTGATCGAAGATGAACTAATTGAAGTCGAGGAGATGGAAGAGGATCCGATTCCGATCGAAGAATTCGAGGAACCGGTGGTAATCCTCTTCGAGACCGACGGAACCAGCGACTCCTTACGCTGGACCCTGCGCGACGCGAACGGCCGTGGTGTCGAAATGATGCTGGATGGACGGCTCGGCCGGGTCACGATCGATCTGGTTGTGCGGGAGGATGATGCGGAGCGCCCGCCCGAGATCGAAGAAGATGAGATCGAACCCTGGGACGACCCCGATTGGGAGCCCGAGCGATGACGATTAAGGCTGAACAGCGAATTACCAGACACGCCGAGCCGGCGGCGCTACTGCTCGAAGTGGTAGTAGCATTAACCATCATGGTCTCGGCCATGGGCGTGCTCGGGGCGCAACTGGTCAATGGTGTGCGGCTGACGGCGGACGCCGACCGACTGACGCGCGCCGCCGCGCTGACTGACCGCCTGCTGGCCCTGGTTGAGATGGATCCCGAGATGCAGGAATCCCTCCTGCTGGAAGAACAGGCCGACGGCGAGTTTGGCGACCAGTATCCCGGCTGGTTTTGGGAGATTGAGTTTCAACCTGTGGAGTCGGTCGAGGGACTCGGGCAAGTACGCGTGGCAGTGCTTTACCAGGAAGATCCTGGCCGGATCGATTCGGACGACGGCGCCACGTTAATTCGCCAGGTCGTACTACTCAAGGCCGCCCCGGGACGCGTCGACCTGGTGGAAGATTTTGGCATGGATGAGCTCCAGGTCGAGGAGCTGACAGCCCTCTTGCCGCTGGCGGACTTTGATCCCTCGGCGGTCGATCCGCAGATGCTGGTGGCGGCACTCACCGAGAATCCGGAGTTGCTGCTGGAACTCCTGCCGGAACTTATGCCCCTGTTGCAGCAATACATGGCCAATTCCGGGGGCCTGGCCGGGATGATGGAAGGCGGGATTCCCTTCAGTCCTGGTGATCTGGCGGGACAGTTAGGCGGCCTTGAGGGCATGATCGGCGAAGAGCCTAAAAAGGACGGAGACGACGTCGGCGGTAAGGATACGCTACCTGGCGACATGCCCGCTGTTGATGGTTTTCCAGGCATGCGCGATCAGGGTATGGGCGGCGCGGCTCGCGGAGGACGGGGGACACGTGGTGGGGGTCGTGGTGGTGACGCACAGCCGGGCGGACGTGGAGGACGCGGCGGCGGTAGCGGTGACGCACAGCCGGGTGGACGAGGGGATCGCGGTTCGGGTGCTCAGGATGGCCCGCCGCGCTACACGATTGAGGATCTGATGCGCATGCGCGATGAAATGACGCGGCAGGGAGGCGGTTAATGCGCTACTCGTACCCCGTCAAAGTGCGGGGCCTGACTCTGCTGGAAGTGGTCATCTCCGTCGCGCTGATCACCATGTTGGTCAGCGCTTTGTTGACTTTCTTCTGGCAAAGTCTGGAATTGCGCGAACAAGCCGCCCTGATTGTTGACCGCACGCAGATTGCCCGCCAGGTCCTCGACCGTCTGGCCACTGAACTGCGCGGCTGCGTGGGCGTCGAGCAATTCGGTTTCCCGATCGAGCAGCGCATGGCGGGTGACCGCCGGAGCATTTTGTTTCTGACCACCACGCTGCCCGACGAAAAGATGTATCAGTTCTTCGGCGAGTTCGACGAGTTGCCCCCCGGGCAACACGACTTGCGCGAGATATCCTACGAGTTGTGGATCGATCCCGAGGAAACCACGGAGGATAACGAGCCGATCGTTGGCGGCATCCTGCGTACCGAGAAGCGCACCCTCAACCAGATGATCGTCGACGAGGAGGATCCCTTGCAACTGCGTCACGATCTCTGGTCGCACGAGCTGGGGTATATCGAGTTCCGCTATTTTGACGGCGTGGAATGGACCACGACGTGGGAGGTAACGCAAGGCAATTCGCTACCGCAGTTGATCATGGTCACGGTCGGTTTCGATTCCATCACGCAGGCGGATCTCGATGACGAGGATCTGACCATGTATCCCGTTGAGGAATATCCGCTGGGCGACGACCTGCCGCACCCGGATCGCTACAGCATCATAGTCCGACTGCCCGCCGCCGATCGCTTCTTCTCCAGCCGTATTGAACGTGTTGGGCAGGAGTTCACCGAGCAGATGGGCGTGGAAGGGGGCTTTTAATGCGAGTCAGCAGGCGTGCCATTATTCTGCCGGTGGTCCTGGTCGTGATCAGCTTGCTGGCGCTGACGATGGCGGGTTTCATCTTCTTCGTGCGGGCCGAAACCGCCGGCACGCTGGCTCATGGCGACCTGCAGCAAGCGCGCTTGGCGGCGGAGTCTGGTCTGGAGGAAATCATCGCCACCTTGCGTCTGAACCCGCACGACACCTCGGTCTGGTTCGATTCTCCGGGCCGGTTCCGTCACACACTCATATGGTCGGAGGGGTACGAGCGCGAGGACGATCCGGTGGCACAAACCGGCACGCGCGAGTCCTTGTTCGAGGAGTACGCCGTGCCACCACATGCTTGGCGTTTTTCGGCGGTGGGTGACAGCTTCGTGGAACCATCCGATGCCGAATCCCGCTCGATGCGCTTCGGCATCACGCCGGAAGGCAGCCGGTTGCATTTGAACGTGGCTGAAGAGGAGCAGATCGGCCGTTTGTTAACGCCGCTGTTGTTTGACTTGCAGGTTGAAAACACCGAGGAGCTGATCAACGCCTTGCTGGATTGGCGCGACGAGGATGATGAGACGCGCGACGGCGGGGCCGAGAGCGAATATTACAACACGCTGGAACCACCCTACAACGCCAAGAACGCTCCTTTCGATTCGGTTGAGGAGCTGATGCTGGTCAAGGGTTTCAACGCCGCCGTGCTCTACGGCGAGGATACGAACCGCAATGGAATTCTGGATCCGAACGAGGACGATGGCGAGGAGTCGTTTCCTTATTACGACAATATGGACGGGGTGCTCAACCGCGGGATCGCGCCCTTCCTGACGATCTGGACGCGCGAGCCGGACACCGCCCTGGACAATCGGGCGCGCATCAACCTGACCCAGGATACCGCGCTCGTGCAGGCCCAGATCGAGGATACCTTTACCGAGGAGGAGCTGGAGATCTGCGAGGGGGCCGTGAACTACATCCTGCAACAAAAGCAGCAGGGTTTCAATTTCGCGCAACTTGGCAGCCCGGCCGAGTTGTATCAGGGCATCGACGCGTTGAGTGAGGAAGAGCGTGCCGGCGGCGGCGCATTGGCCAACAGCCCGATTACCCTGGAAGAGTTACCCTACGTTATGAACCGCTTCAGCATTCGTACGGCGGAGCAGTTGCAAGAGGGGACCCCCGGACTGATCAACATCAACACCGCGCCGTTACGTGTGCTGGAGCTGATACCCGGCCTGACCGACGAGACGGTTACCAACCTGGTGGAAATGCGCCCACAACAGGATAGCACGGCGCTGCGGACCACGGCCTGGCCGATGACTTCCGGCGCGGTTGATATCGCGACGTTTCACGCCATGGCACCGTACATTACCACCAAGTCCTACCAGTTCCACGTCGAGGTTTTGGGCTACGCGGACCATGTAAAGGTATCGCGGCGCTATGAGTGGATCGTGGAAATGGCGGGCCCATTGGCGCAAGTACGTTATTGGCGTGATCTGTCATCGTTGGGTTTCGCCTGGCCGATTGACGATGAGGAAGTCGCGGGTGAAGGTGTTGAGATGGGAAATATAGACTAAGAGCCGAGGCTCGCGTAAGAGGAAGATCGTGATCAAGTTGTCCCGCAAAGTGCTGTGCCTCGATTGGGATACGCATGCCGTGCGCTTCGTGGTAGCCCGCATCGGGGCCGGCCAGATGAAGCTGGAGGATGCCCATTCGCATCTCCTGCCCGACACGCTCGAGCCGGATAATCCACAAGCTCTGGGCGAGTTCATCCAGCAAATGATGCGGAAGCACCATTGGCACTATAAGCGCGTCGTCGTGGACATCCCGCGTGAGAAAGCCGTCATCAATCGCCTGGAGCTGCCCCCCACGCCACCTGATGAGTTGGCCGCCGCCGTACGCTTTCAAGCCATCAAGGAGCTGCCGTTTTCACTGGAAGAGGCGGTCGTCGATTTCTCGGTAATGCGGCAGAACGAAAACGGCCTGGCGACGGAAGCATTGCTGGCCGCCGTGCCACTCGATGCGCTGGATGTCGTGCGGCGCACCTGCGAGGCGGCGGGGCTGACGCCGGCGCGTATCGGGTTGCGACCCTACGCCAACCTGGTTAGCACGCGGCAGGTGTTCGGTTCGGCGGACGAACGGGTCTTGTTCGTCGACGTTGGCGCCGCCATGACCGAGATCGATGTCTTCGCGGCCGGTCGGTTGGCCTTCACGCGCTCGGCCAATGTCACCGTGCCATTGACGCATGCGGTACCTAGTGATGACTCGCGGGTTACCACACTGGCGGAAGCCACCGACCCGGCGGTCGCGGATGAGGCCTTGACCGTCGCGGTGAGTGAGTTGGCCGTGGAAGTCACGCGCACCTTGCAGGCTTTTCGAGCCAGTGATGCCGGCGTGGTCATCGACCGCCTGGTGATCGCCGGTGGGACCGGCATCGAGCCGCGGTTGCTCGAAACCGTCAAGCGCCGGTTGGGACTCTCTGGTGAACTATTCGATCCGACCGGTACATTGGAAGTCTCCGCCGATGAAGCCACTAAGTTACGCGCTTTTTCGGCGGCCCTGGGCCTGGCCTGGGGCCTGGGCCGCGAAGGCTCGTTAGGTATTGACTTCCTTAATCCGAAGAAGCCCATCCTGCCCGGCGCGACACTCAAACGTCGGTTGCGTATTGGTGCCGCGGTTGCCGGCGTAATCCTGGCAGCCGCGATAGCCACGGATATCACTTTGTATCTCGGTTGCAGTGGTGAACTCGCCGAACAACGTACGGTTATAAACGGGCTGAAAAGCAAGCTGAACCGTGCCTTGAAAATTGAGAACCTGGTGGAGGAGGTGCGGGATTGGCAACATGAAGCCATCTGGCCGGAGCATCTCCTGCAAGTCACCGAGGCGACGGTTGATCCGGGCAAGAGCATGTTGGTACAGCAGATCACCATGACGGCGCGGGAGGCTTCGATCAATCTGAAGAAAGTACTCGCCTCGCATTGGGACGTACCCACCGAGTTTGTCAGTCGATTGAATGAGTTCCAGGTGGATGGCAAGCCCGTCTACCGGGCCACGCAGGGCGGTTGGCGCACACTCAGTACGAGCGACGCCCGTTTCAAGGGGGCCGTCGATGTCCAGGTCAACCTGCTGGATTTACAGAAACACCTGAACGGCCGCGAGGAGCGCGTCAAGGAACGTAAGCGCAAGCTGAAAGGGCTTTAGCGCCATGCTCGACGGAGTATATGCATGAATCCACGTGAAAAAATCCTGGCAACCTGCCTGGTCGGCGTCTTGACCCTGGCCGGTCTGGGGATGGTTGTCCGCTGGGCGGTAGTCAAGCGGTGGCAGGATCTGCATAACGAGATACGCACCACGGCCCAGGTCGAGCAGGACCTGCGTAACCGCCTGAAAGCCGCGCGTGTGGCTGAAGAGCGCTGGGCGGAGTTCAAACCCCTGTCGCACAACACGCATCGCGCTGAACAGCGTTTCCGCCAGGACATCAGTGAGCTGTTGGAACGACATGGGATGGGAGAGGACGTGACCATCCGGGCATTACCAGCCCGCATGCTCAAATCGCAGTTTACCGAAGTGCGTCTCTCGGTTCAGGCCCACGGTCACGTCAACCAGTTGGTTGGATATCTCTGCGACTTTTACCGGCGCACCTATCTGGCACGGCTCGAACAGCTCAACATCATCGCGGAAGATCAACGCAAGGGTGGCCGTCGTATCCTGACCAGAGGCAGCAGTCGCATGAGTCGCGGCCACACTCAGGGCACCCCGCTCGAACACGAAGAGGTTATGCTGAACATCAACATGACTCTCACGGCCCTGGTGCTGCCGCTGGATCCCGATCTCGAACAGGGCATAGCTACTGAGACGGAATATCCTCCGGGTGAACCGGGACGCTTGCCGCGTGAATCGGAGGAATATGACCCGATTGTCGCCACCAATATTTTCCAGGTCTGGCGTGAACAGCCCAAGCAAGTAGTTAGGACAACCACCCAGCAAGCCCGGGAGGTGGCCGTCAACGATACTCCCAGGGAGATTGAACCGCCACCGTCCCGGCCGGACAAAATACTGATTGGCGTAACGTCCACCAACAAACAACTGATAGCTTACGTGCGAGATAACGATCGTCTGGATCTGCCGCCCGCGAAGCTGCGTGTGAACGATCCGATCGACGATGGGACCCTGATGCTGGTGCACCCGCGTGGCATGGTGGTGCAGGTCCAGGAGCAGAGCTCCAATGACTTCGAGTTCAAGTACTATTTCTATAAGCTGGGGACCTTGTTCTCGGAGCGGGAGGAGCTGGACCCGGACAGATTTCCCGAGATCCACCAGCAGTTGGAATTGTTCCTGGTGCCCTGAGTCAGCCGGCGATAAGCGAGTGGGATGTTGCTAAGTAAAAGTTGCACAACGTGTTACAATGTAAAAGCTGATAGACGGGTGGCAGTTTTGGCTGCCACCTGGTGCCCATTTGCGGGTATAAAACGCGGACGTGGAGTCCCTGGCGTCTCCCGACCGGAAGGAAAACGCGCGACTGGATCCCTATCCGCTGCCGGTAGCCGGCAGCGCTGGTCGGCGCTCAATATGGACACTCTTGGAGTAACGTTTGCGCGGCCGTGGCAACCATGGCCCATCGCGTAAGCGCATAACCGGCAGTCCCCATGAGGGGGACTGTGTTTCGTGGTGAAAAGAGGTGCAGGCATGACGCGACAGAACCTACAGCGCGGCTGGAATGGCGCAGTTCTGAGCGTGGTAGTGGCAATGCTGTGGTGTGGTTGGGCGCTGGCCCAGGATAAACCACCCGCCCAGACGCAGCCCGCGCGGCCCCCGGCCCGCGGCGTCCAGCCCAAGTCTCCCACTACTCAGCCCGTCGATGACGCTGAGCTACAGGAGAAATTCATACACTTGCTGGAGGAACGCGACAAGGCTGAAAGTCCGCGCCAGCCCAAACGCAAGTCTCCCGCGCCGAGCGACGGGAAAACACTCGAACCGCCAGCCAAGCCGGAAGCTCCTGTGCCGGAAGCTCCTGTGCCGGAATCCAAGCCCGGTACCGTCGAGTCCACGACCGGTCGCCGATCATTGGAAGAACTGCGGCGTAATGCGCACACCTCGACTCAAGGTGCCGAACCACCCGCCTCGCGTCCGGTCAGTGTGGTGTTGGCGGAAGAGGATGACGTCGATGAATTCGGTCCACCCTATCCGCCGGCGACGCCCGCCCGTACGCCCCGGGTATCGATACCCGAGCGCCGCCCGGCATTGGAGGAGGAACAAGCCGAAGCCGCCGAGCGCGGGCAGCCAGCCAGCTCCGAGCCCCCAGTCAGCAACGCCACCGGCGAGGGCGAGTGGTTCAACTTCGTGAACATGCCCTGGGAAGACGTGATCATGTACTTCGTCGAGCGTATCGGCAAGCCGCTGTTCGTCGAAGGGGGGGACCTGATGATCGGCGGCGAGCTGACGTACGTCAGCGAGCGCGAGTTTACCAAGGAAGAAGCCATCGACGAGCTGAATCTGATCATGCACATGCGCGGCTACCGCTTCATCGAGGCGGAGCATCACATCTTCGTCGTGCCGCTGAACGAAGTGGTATGGTACATCGAGCAGACGTTCGAGACGCTCGAGAAGTTCGAGCAGGCTGATCTGCGGCCGACGGACTACGTGCGCTTGTTCGTCCAGGTCCCGGATCAGCCGGTCAAGAAGATCCAGCTCATGTTCGAGAACATGGTGCCGGACTACATGACGGTGATGGGCATCGAGGACAGCAACCAACTCAAGCTGGAAGGGCTGGTGCAGGACATCAACAAGATTCTGGCGCTGATGGAGCGCGTCAAGATCGACGAAGATGACCCGCGCGAGACGCGCATCTTCAATATCGAGACCAACGCCCGCGACATCGAGCGCATGGTGCGCGACATTCTGGGCATCAGCAGCTCAACCCGCATGACCGCGGTTCAGATCGATCCCCGGACGCGCCGGCCCGTAGCCACACCCTCGTTGGAAGACGCCGACACCAACGTCCGCATGAGCGCTGATGATCGCACGAATACACTCATCGTGCGCGCCATGCCGGCCAAGCTGGTCGAGATCGAGGAACTCATCAAGCAGATCGATATCAAACCGGACATCGACTTCTATACGGTGGTCACGGAGATTGTGAACGCCAACGCGGCCGACGTGGAGGAACTGCTGACCAAGATTTTCTCGCAGGAACAGGGCCAGCAGACGCCCTCATGGCAGCGGCAACAGGCCTTGCAGCGGGCGCAACAGGCGCGCAGCCGTTCCAGACAGACACCCGCGCGCCGCACGCCCCAGCAGCCGGCCGGGGCCACGCCCGAGGATCTGCTGGGCGAGGGACTCTTCGAACGCGCTAAGAAGACCATCCGCCTGGCGGCGGACGAGCGAACGAACTCGCTGGTGGTCTATGCCAACGAGGACGGCCATAAGCGCGTCGCGGATCTGCTCAAGGAGATTGACAAGGCCGAGCCCGGCAACTTCCAGACAATCAAGGTCGAGCACGCCGACGCCGAGCAGATCTTCGGTACGTTGAACGAGATTGTCGCCAGCATGACGCTTTCCGGCTCGCGGGGCCGCGCGCCGAGCATTGTGCTGGACGAAGACAACAACCAGTTCCACGTGATCGCCGAACGCGAACAGATGAAGCAGATTACCGACGTCGTCACTGAGTTGGATATCGAGATGCCCGAGCCCGAGCGGCACGTGATCAGGCTGACGAACCTGATACCCAGCCAGGTGGCCCAGATGATCCAGCCGATCCTGATGGACAGCGGCGGCTCGCGAGCGCCGGCGGTGTCGCGCTTGCGTGGAAGATCATCCAGGCGTGGCGGTGGCGCTGCGGGCGGTTCCACTAGCAACGATGTGCAGATCATCCCCTTGGATGATGCCGGCATCCTGATCGTGGTCTGCTCCGAGGATGCCTGGGCCAAGGTCGAGGACACCATCAAGCTGTGGGACGAGAACGCGGTCAGCAGCACGCCGTCACTGGAGACGTTTGAGATAACCGCGGGCGATGCCCAGGCGATCGCCGACACGCTGAACGGCATGTATCGCGGGACGTACACGCATCCGATCTTCGGGCGCGCGCCGCTGGTGATCCAGCCCGAGGGCAGTTCGATCCTGGTCTATTCGATCAAGCCGGCGATTGAGGAAGTGACGCCGCTGATCGCGGCCCTGGATCGCGCGGACGGCAGCCGCACGGAGATTCTGCCGCTGGCACACGCGGACGTGAACATCGTCGCTCAGCACTTGCAGCAACTGTTCGTGAGCGGCGGGGGAGGCGGCGGGCGGTTCCCGCGCGGCGGCGGTGGCGGCGGGGGTGTGTACATCCAGCCGGAGACGGTTACCAACTCGTTGATCGTACAGGCCGACGAAATCACCCTGGCGAAGATCAAGGACTTCGCCATGGATATGGATCAGCGGCAGGGCGCGCAGGAGCCGGAGCGGGCGTACTACACGCTCGAGAACGCGGCCCCACGCGACGTGGTTAACGCGATCAACAGCCTGTTCGGCGCCACCGGCGGCGGAGGCGGGCGCTTCCGCGGACAGGCGGTCGGCACGCAGGTCAAGGTTGTGATCGTCGGCAACCAGG
Source organism: Planctomycetota bacterium (assembly GCA_043820985.1). GTDB lineage: Bacteria > Planctomycetota > Phycisphaerae > UBA1845 > Fen-1342 > JAAYXS01. Next base: position 15,284 of record JBDRDH010000129.1, on the reverse strand, counting down.
TGGTGGTTGACGCTCCGGCCGAGAAGCAGCAGGAAGTCGCGGCCCTGGTGCAGCAACTCGACGACCTGAGCGACCAGGGCATCACCACGCTGCTGGTCAAGATGCCCGGGGCCAACGTGCGCTCGATTGCCGGCAAGCTGACCAGCGCCTTTAACGATCGCGTCCAGCAACAGGGCGTGGTGGCGCGCTTCGAGGCGGACGACGCGACCGAGTCGATCCTGGTGACGGTCTCGAAGGACGTGACCGAAGAAGCCAACCAGTTGCTCGAAGAGTACCGGGCCATCAGTGAGGGGTTGATCAACCAGACCGAGTTCTATCAGCTTCAACATGCCGGCGCCAACGAGGTGGCGAGCTGGCTGCGCAACGAATTGGTCACCATGATGACCAAGCAGTTTGGGCGTTCCGCGGCCCAGCAGGTGACGGTCACGCCGGAGCCCCGCACCAACCGCATCATTATCAGCGCGCCGCAGGTGGCGGTGACGGCGGCCATGCCGCTGCTGGAGCAGTACGACGTGCCGCCGAAGGAGCTGGCGGTCAACATTCTCGTCGAGACGGTGACGCGCAAGCTGCCCGGGCTCGACGTGGCCAACCTGGCGAACCAGTTGAATCAAGCGTTCCAGGACATCAACCGCCAGCGGGCCGACAAGCTGCGGACGGTTTTCGGCTACGACCGGCTGACCGAGATGCTGATCGTCACGACGCCGACCGACACGAAGAGCCGGGTCGACGAGTTAATCGCGCAGTTCGTGTCCGAGACGGAGGGCATGGCGCCCGAGCAGAAGTTCATCGACATCCTGAAAGCGGACGCGAATTACATCGCGGACCAGGTGCGCCAGATTATGAACGTGCGCATCGCGGGCACTCGAGGACGAGAAGTGGCCGGCCGCGTGAATATTCAGGTCGATACCCGGCTGAACCGCGTGATTGTCAACGCGCCACAGTTCGCGATCGAGATGGCCGAGGCGCTGATCGCCGAACTCGACCAGGAACCCACCACCGAGACCCAGCTCCAGACCATCTCCCTGGAGAACGCCGACGCCAACGCGGTCTACAACGTGTTGCGGACGATCTTCCAGGAGAAGATTCGGGCGCGTACGTTGCAGATCAGCGTCGAGACGCTCACCAACGCCCTGATCGTGGGCGGGACGAAGGAGGACTTCGAGGACATCGAGCAGTGGGCCAGGCAGCTCGACGAGAAGGCCGCCGAGAAGATCAGTGCCCCGAAGATCTTCGACCTGGAAAACGCCAACCCCTGGGAAGTCAACACCATCCTGCAACAGACGTACGTGCAGAAGGGCTACGGCCGCACGGTGCCGCCCAGCAAGCAGATCAAGATCAGCATCGTCGGCGGCCGCAGCCTGGTGGTGCAGGCCCCGCCCGAGAAGCTGGCCGAGATCGAGGCGCTGATCAAGAAGCTCGATGAGATGCTGTCGAACCAGACCATCGTACGCACGTACAAGCTGCCCGGCCTCGGTCCGGAGCTCAACAGCTTGGCGCGCGACATCGGCAACGCGATCAACCAGGGTCGCCAGGCACGCGAACGGCCGGTCAACATCACGACGCTGCCGCAGGCCGACACGCTGATCGTCTCGGCCATGGAGGACCAGTTTGCCAAGGTCGAGCAGTTCATGGAGCAGTTCAAGGACCTGTACACGCCGCCCAAGATCGAGACCATCGCGCTCCAGCACGGCGACGCCAACATGGTCTACCAGGCCCTCAGCCGCGTGCTCCAGCCGAAGATCCGCGCCGGCAAGATGACCATCAGCGTCGAGTCCATGACCAACTCGCTGGTCGTGTCGGCGGCCGAAGAGGACCTGGCCGAGATCCGCGACTGGTCCGCCAAGCTGGACGAGGCCGCCAAGCAGATGGTCAGCCTGCCGAAGATCATCGAGCTGAAGAATGCCAACCCGTGGGAAGTGCGCGGCATTCTGGACGTTACGTTTGTACCGCCGGGCCGCGGCCGCGTGCAGGCGGGCAAGGAAGTGCGTTTCGACATCGTCGGCGGACGCAGCATCGTGGTCAAGGCCCCGGCGGACCAGATGGAAGACATCGAAGCGCTGATCGCGCAGTTGGACGAGGTCGGTGAGCTCAAGGTCCAGGTGCGGACATACGAGCTACGGGGGATGGGCAACCGCCTTGATGACCTGGCGCGCCAGATCACGACCGCCGTGAATGCCGGTATCACCGGCCGTGAACAGCGCATCAACGTCACGACCTATCCGCCGGCGGACGCGCTGATCGTCACGGCGCTCGAGCATCAGTTCGCCCAGGTCGAGCAGATGATGGAGCAGTTCAAGCCGCTGATGGAGGTGGCCAAGTTCGACACGGAGTTCTTCACGCTCAAGTATGTCGACGCCGGCCAGATCGCGGGCACGGTGCAGAACCTGGTCCAGACGAAGATCCGCGCCAGCGGCCGGCCCAGCCGCGGCGCGCAGGAGTTCAGCGTCTCGGCCGATCCGCGGACCAACCGGCTGATTGTCTTCGCGCCCGAGAGCATGCTGCCTGACGTGCGCACCGTGGTGCAGGAGCTCGATATCGAGGTTAACGAGGACAACATCGTCACGATTGAGCTGAAGTACGCCGATCCGTGGGAAACGCGGAACATGATCAACGACGTCTTCGGCAGCCGCGGGCGGCGGCAAGGACAGAGTCTCACCGAAGAGGTATACGTTACCGTCAATAACAACACGCTGATTGTCAAAGCGCCGCCGAAGAAACTCGAACAGATCACGGAGCTGATCGCCAAGGTCGACGCGGAAGACTCCGGCGGGCTGCAGATCAAGACGTATGACCTGAAGGTGCTTAACGCCACCATGGTCGCGGCCCAGGTCCAGATGTACTTACGGAGCGTCGGCGGCGTAGGTCGCCGTGGGCAGATGCAGCCGGGGGCCTTTGGCGAGCCGACCACCAACACGCTGGTGGTCATCGCGCCGCCTCAGCACCTGCCGTTCATCGAGACGCTCATCTCCCAGATGGAAGCCAAGACGCCCGACGAGGCCATCAGCCGTACCTATACGCTCAAGTACGCCCGGGCCGAACAGGTGCAGCGCCACGTCGACCAGATGCTGCGCGTCAAGGTCGCCGAGCGCGAAGGCACGGTGCGCGGGCGTGCCGTGCAGGATCGCACGGCCGTGATGGCCGACACGGCCACCAACCGGCTGTTCGTCTTCGCCCCCGAGGAGTACCAGGAACTGGCCGCCGAGCTGGTCCGGATGGTTGACGAGGAAGTCGACACCGGCGAGATCGTGCACATCATCCCGCTCGAACAGGCCGACGCGCAGCAGCTTGCGCAGACGTTGCAGCAACTAGTGCAGCAGAGCGGGCGCGGCGGCCGGGGCGCGACGCCGGGGCGCGAGGTGCGTATCACGTCGGACGCCGGCAGCAACTCGATCCTGCTGGCCGGATTGCCGAAGGACGTCGCCGAGGTCGAGGAGCACATTAAGGTGCTCGAGATCAACAGCGTGCTGATCCCCGAGCTCCAGATCTTCAAGCTGAAAAACGCCAACGCGCTCGACGTGGCCACCACGCTGGAGGGCATCTTCGGCGGCGTCGGTCGCGGTCGCGGCCGCGGCAACCAGGGCATGGACACGGTCTCGATCACGCCGGACGAGTACTACAACCGCCTGCTGGTGACGGCCAACAAGCGCAAGATGCGCGAGGTGGAGGGTTTCATCGAGCAGCTCGACGCGGAGATCCCAGTCGGTGAAGGTCTGACCGATTCGAGCGGCCGGGAGTTGTTCTTCGTGGATGTCTATCGTGGCGACCCGTTTGACATCGCCTGGGAAGTGCGCGACATGGTGCCGCCGGTGGAGAAGGGTGGCCCGATGATCGACGCGGACTGGTTTGGCGAATACATCAAGGTCAAGTGCCGGCCGAGCGAGTACGACCAGATCGTTGGCCTGATCCGCGAGTTCGAGAAGCGCGCGCGGGTCGAGAAGAAGGTCATCACGCGCCAGTTGAAGGGCGACCCGGACGCGATTCTCGCATACCTGCGCGAGCGGATGGACGAAGACGAGCTGATCATCGAGCGGCCAACCGATCGTCCACGGCCGGCGACGATTGTCGAGACGCTCTGGGAAGACGACGAGGAGCCACCCTCCGTCAAGGAGAAGCGTGAGCGGCAACAGCGTGAACGGTCCGAGAAGACCGAGCCGAAGGACGCACCACGGGCCGATGCGCGGCCGTTCAGGTTGGGCATGCCGGTTACGGTGGCCCTGCTGGGCGACGATGCTGACCTGCTCTTTGACGATGAACCACCGGCCAGCCAGACGCCGGTCAAGAAGGCAGCGGCCGAGCCGTTGGAGCCTAAGACCAGCCAGCCGACTGCGTCCCCGACTTCCAGACCGGCCGAGGATGACGTGCCGCGCAAGGAGAAGACGCGCGTCGTCGTGCAGCCCGACAACACCATCGTCATTTACGGCCCCGAGGACGACGTCAACGAGGTCAAGGACATCCTCGATCTACTCGAAGAGGATCTGGCCGTCGGCGAGGTCATCCGCATCTTCAAGTTCAAGTACGGCGACGTCAGCGCCGCGGCCGAGGTTATCAACATCATGTTCAACGAGCGGCAGACCATCCAGTTGCCGCAACAGCAGCAGCCGCAGCGTGGCCGCCAGCCAGATCGGCAGGGCGAACAGGGCCGCGATCAGCAGAGCATGATGGAGCAGATGCGCGGCATGATGGGCGGGCGGCAGACCGATCAGCGCGGCCGCCGGACCGGCGGGCAGCGCGTGCGCATCGCGACCGATCCGAGTCACAACTACCTGATCATCAAGTGCGAGGAAGTCGACCTGCCCGAGATCAAGCAGCTTTTACGCGAGTTGGATATCCCACCCGGCGAGGTCGAGTTGAAGGTCTTCCAGTTGCGCAATCTCGACGCTACCGAAACCGCCAACAATATCAAGGATATCCTGGGCATTAATAAGGCCCAGTCGCGGCGGGGTGGCATGCCAATGCGCGGGGCGGCGCGGGGCGGCGCAAATCCGCAGCAAGCGCTCATGGAGATGTTACAGCAGCAGATGGTCTCCGTGCCGGGTGTCGAGGGTGGTGCCAAGGTCGAGCAGGTCGAGGTCGTGCCCAACGCCGTGACCAATTCGCTGATGGTCTCCGCTCCACCGGAGGTCATGAAGATCATCGAGAACATCATCAGCGAGTTGGAGGATCTGGAAGGTTACGACGTGGTCGGCGTGTACCACTACAAGCTGGAGCAGGCCAAGGTCGATGAGATTCTGCCGCTGTTGCAGGAGATCTTCGCGGCGGCGGCCGGCGGCGGTGGCGGCCCGCGGCGCGGCGGCGGCGGTACCCACGGAGCCCTGGGGCCGGTGACGATGTCCGGCGACCCCCGCGTTAATACCATCATCTTCACTGCCCAGGCCAAGGACGTCGAGATCGTCGAGGCCCAGATTCGCATGCTCGACATCGAAGGGCCGATCGCCGACGCCGAATTATACGTTTGTCAGTACGGCGACGCGCAGGCCATCGCGGACGTGGTCGAGGCGATCTTCGTCCAAGGTGGTGGACAGGGTGGTCGACCTGGCCGTGGTTCTGTTCAGCAGATGACCGGGCAGGAAGTGCGCATTGTGGCCGAGTCGACCACCAACACGATTGTGGTGTGGGGTCCGCCGGACAAGCGCGACGTGATTTTCGCCAAGATCGCGGAGCTGGACGACAGCTCCAAGCGGGCCATCCGCGAGATCGACGTGATCTATGCCGACCCGGAGAAGCTGGCCGAGACGCTATTACAGATGTTCGGCGGGGCTGGCGGCTCGGCCGCTGGTGGGCGGCCCGGCGGTCGGCGCGGCGGCGCCCGACAGACGACCGGTTCGGCCGGCATCGTGATCATCGGCGATAAGAACGCCATGAAGCTGATGGTACGCGCGCCGGAGCCGATCTTCCTGCAAATCGAGGAGGTCGTGGCCACGCTGGATCAGGAAATTCAGCAGATCAAGATTCGCCGCTTCGCGCTCAAATATGCCGACGCCGAAGGCGTGGTGGACTCGCTCAAGAGCGCGCTGACGGAGTACCTCCAGATGGATCAAATGAGTGGCGGCGGTGACATGCCGTTCGATCCGTTCACGGTTGTGCCTGACGCGCGCACGAACAGCGTCATGGTGGTCGGCTCCGAGCAGACCTTCGCCTTCGTCGAGAGCATTCTGACAACGATCGACGTCGAGACCCCCGCCGAGCAGCGTAAGGACTTCCGCGTCTTCGTGCTGGACAAGGCGGACGCCGAGACGGTTGCCCAGGCGATCAACGACTTCGCCGCCGGCGGCGGCATGGGTGGAACCCAGGGTCGGCAGCAGTCCAGTGGTGGACGACGTGGCAGCCGGGGCATGGGGGCTACGACCGGTCTGGGGCACCAGTTGGATGTTTTCGCGACCTCCGAGCCGAGTTCCAACACGGTTATGGTCGCCGGCAAGTCCGAACACATCGACATCATCGAGGATGAGATCATCAACCAGCTCGAGGACAAGATCCGCACGAAGTACAGGATCGATACGATCGTGGTCAAGAACGCCAAGCCGACCGAGATCGTCTCGTTCATCGGGCAGTTCCTGAGCGATACGGACGTGCAGACCACCGGCGGCGGCCCTGGTCGTCGCGGTCGAGGTGGCTCTCAGCAGGGTTTGCCCGGGCCGCGGATGATTCCGAACGACAATAACAACACTATTGTGGTGCGCGGCTCAGATGCGGACATCCTGGAAGTCCGTGATCTGGTCGAGCGGTTCGATGACAAGAGCCTGCTCACGCACAATATCGCGGTAGTGAAGGTCCCGATCGGTCAGGATCTCAACAGTCTGGCGACCGAAATCGAACGGATGATCAACGAGAGCGAACAGAGCGTCGCGGAGCGCACTGGACGGGTTGCCGGACAGATCGTGATCGCGCCGAATGAGTTCACTAACACACTGATGGTTTCGGGTGATCCGACCTTGTTTGGCATGGTCACGTCGTTGGTCGATGAGTTAGGTGGCATTCGCCGCGATAATGTCGTCACGCGCGTCATCAATCTCGGGAATCTGTCCTCCGACGACGCGAAGCAGCTTATCGAGGACTTGCAGAACCGCAGCGGCTCCTCGGGACGTAGCAGTACGCCGCGCCGCGGTACGAATATTCGCCGCACGGGCGGAGCAAACCGACGGCCGGGTGGCCGTGGTGACGCGAATTGGCCACATATGCGTGAGATCCAGGAGACGCCCTGGCGCGCGGCTCCGTTGGCCTGGGCGTCGCCGTATGTCAGTACCGCGGTACTGCGATCGGCAATGGTGAACGTGATCGTTGATACGTTGTTGGAAGATGACGATCCACCAGCCAAGCAGCAACCACCGGCGCAAAAGGAAGAGCCACGCCGCCAGCCGACGCGTCGCGGCGACGAGCCCGCGCGAGCTTTCGGTCCCAGCCGGTCTGAGATTGGATCCGCTTTGGAAGACACACCGCCGCCGCCCGCCGACCCGGTCCCCGGCCTGACGGGTATCACCGGCGAACTGCGGGGCGAAGTGACCGTTTCGGAGATCGACAGCAAGCGCATCATCGTCACCGGCGACGAAAGCGACGTCGGCTTCATCGAGCAGATTCTGCTGATGATGGAGATGTCGGCTTCGCCGGCGGTCATTCACGTTTTCACGATTCAAAACGCCAAGGCGACGGCTCTGGCGCCGATTATCGAGACGGCGATTCAAGCCAAGATCGACGTCCGCACGCAGACCCCTGGCCCGGAAGACCGCTTCAGCATCAGTGCCGAAGGCCGGAGCAATTCGCTGATCGTCTCGGCGTCAGAAACGCTCATGGTGGACATCGAGGCCCTGGTTGCGCAGTTGGACGTCGAGCGTGCCGAAGGTGACACCGACTTCCGCGTTGTGGCCCTCAGCCACGTGCGGGCTTCCGACGCGGTGGCCAAGCTGCGCCCGATCCTCGAGAAGCTGAACAACCAGCGCGAGGTGCCGCGCGAGTCGCAGGCCACCATCGAGCCCGACGACCGTTCGAACAGCGTCTTCATCGTCGGCACGCCGAATGACGTGAAGGACATCGAGAAGATGCTGGTCGCCTACGACGTGGAGATCACGGACGACGAGGACAAGACCAGCTTCGTGCGGGCGGACGCGATCCTGATCCAGCTCAAGAACGGCGATGCCGAGGACATCGCCAGGGTTCTGACCGAGATGATCGAGGCCGAGCAGGAAGCGGCCCGCGAGGCGCAGCGTGGCGGTGATCGCGCCGCCGCGCCGTACGTCAGCATAATCCGGCTGCGCATGCCAAACGGGCGCGAGCTGCCCGAGCTGAATCTGGAACGCCCGATCCGCATCATTCCTGAGAAGGGCACGAATTCCCTGATTATCTTCTCTACGTTGGAGAACAACGAGTCGTTGACCGAGATCGTCGGCGTGTTCGACACGCTGCCGATCGGGGCGGAGACCGAGCTGCGTGCCATCGCCCTGCAATACGCCAGCGCGGAGGACATTGCCGAAGTGCTCGACAAGGTCTTCGACGAGGGCAAGAAAGCCCTGGCGCGACCGAGCGAGGGTGACAGTTCCGGGCTGGAAAAGGGCAAGCTGCCGCCGGTGCCGCCGGGTGTGACCGGCAAGGGCCTGCCGTACCCGCTGGTAGTGCAGCATGACGTCCGCAGTAACACGATCATCGTCATCGGGCGTAAGGAGGCCGTGCTGCTGGCGGCGGGGCTGGTGGCCGAATTGGACCGGCCCTCCGTCGAACTGGCCGGCACGCCACGGATCATCGAGCTCAAGAACTACCAGGCCACGCTGCTGGCCGAAAAACTGAAAGAGATGCTCGACGACCGCGCTGATGCCCTGGGCGCCGACAAGAACGCGGCCCGCGACAGCGCGGTCATCATGCCGGATGACCGCTCAAACACGCTGGTGGTGCTGGCCTCACCGGAGCTTTTCGAAATGGTCGAGGAGGTGGCCCTGCAACTCGACGCGGCGGAAAACTACAGTCCGGTTGACGTGCATTATCGCCGGCTGGAGCACGCTGATGCCCAGAAGTTGCAGGGGCTGGTACAGGAATTGTTTGAACGCAAGCAGGAGGCCCAGACGAAGCAGAGCGACGAGTCCAAGGACACGCTGCACGTCATCGCCGACGCGCGTAGCAACTCGCTGATGATGACCGGTACGCGCGATTACCTGACCGAGGCCAACGAGTTGATCGATAAACTCGATCAGAGCTTTGATCCGACCGTGGTCTTTGTGGTGCGGCCGATCAAGCTCAATAGCGCCGCGAACATCGCGACGCTCCTGCAGGATATGGTGGAAAAAGCCCTCTCGGAGCAGGATTCGAACCTGAAGGGCACACCGATCCACATCGCCGCCGATCCGCTGTCTGACAGTCTGTTGCTGGCGGCGTCGCAGGAAGACATGACCATGCTGCTGCGCTGGGTCGAGATTCTCGACCGGCCGACTGACTTCGTACGAATGATCAAAATCATCCCGCTAAAGAACCGGTCGGCGGAGGAAGTGGCCCAGGCCGCCGAGGATATATTCGGGGACGCGGGCGGCAGCGAGATTGACGTTGCGATCGCGCACGACGTCTCGACCAACTCGGTCGTGGCTTTCGCGCCCCCGGCACTGCTGGCCGACATTGTTGACTTTGTCCGCCAGATCGACGAGACCGAATCGGGCAGCGAGGCGATTGTCAGAATCGTCAAGCTCACACAGGCCGACGCCGAGGACGCCAGCGATCTGCTGAACAATATCCTTGGGCTGGAAGGTGGCAGCGTGGGCGGCTCGCGAGGCGGCGGTGGCGGCGGACGCGCGAACGACGAAGTCGAGAAGCAGCGTGTCCTGATCTTCCAGGCCGCACATGCCGAACTGGGCGTCGAAACCCTCAAGGGCCTGCGTAACGAGATCACGGTCACGGGCGATCTGCGCACCAACTCGCTGATCATCATGGCCCCGCCGAAGAGCATGGCTTTGATGGAGTCGCTGGTGGCGGCGATCGACGTGCCGCCGGATGCCAACAAAATCCGCCGCTATAAGCTCAGGAACGCCGATGCCGAGCAGATGGTGGAGATGCTGAACCAGCTCTTCGAACAGGAGCAGGCGGGCGGTGGTCGCACTAGCGGCGACGAAACCCAACGCGAGTTGACCTTGGGCGGTATTGTCGGCGGCGGACGCCAGGAGGTCAGCTTCACGACCGATGTGCGCACCAACTCCGTGATCGCGGCCGGCACACCCGGCTACCTGGACCTCGTCGAAGAGCTGATCCTCGAACTCGACAAGGAGCCGATCGACGAGCGTAAAACCTACGTCTACTCGCCGCGCAATATGGTCGCCACCGACCTGGCCGACACTATTCGCTCTTACAGTGACGAGGAAAAAGCACTGCTGGATCAGTTGGGCGACGAGATCTCGCTCTCGCGGCGACAGGAACGCGAAATCGTGGCGATTGCCAACGAGGAAGCCAACCGCATCGTCATGAGCTACAGCCCGCGTTTTGAGAACGAGGTTATGGACATCGTCCATCGGCTCGATCAGCCCCCGCCGCAAGTCAGCATCGAGGTCCTGATCGTCGAGGTGGTGATGGACAATTCCCTGGAGCTGGGCGTTGAGTTCGCCTTCCAGGATCTCCAGTGGACGAAAGCCGGCACGCAGGACACCACCACGTTCGATTTCGTCGGTGGTACCGACGTGGGCGCGGCGGGCGCCGGTCTGGGCGGCTTCACCTTTACGATCACCGGCCGCGACTTCAATTTCCTGCTGCGAACCTTGCAGAGCGAGGGCAGTCTGAACGTGCTCAGCCGCCCGCACATCGTGGCGATGGACAACCAGTTGGCCAGCATCGAGGTCACCGACAGCGTGCCCTTCGTGACCGGCTCAGCGACGACCATCGGTGGGTCGGTGCAAACGCAGGTGAGCCGCGAAAACGTCGGCATCAAGCTCGAAGTCACGCCGCAGATCAATCCGGACGGCTTTGTGCGACTGGAGATCCGCCAGGAGGTCTCGGATCTGAGCGAATCGACTATCGCGATCGGTCCGGGGCTGACGGCGCCGATCTTCCTGAAGCGCATCGCCGAGACGGTCGTGACCGTGCAGGACAACGAGACGGTCGTGCTCGGCGGATTGATCCAGACGCGCGACAATCAGACCGAACAGAAGATCCCGATCATGGGTGATATTCCGGTGCTGGGGCCGCTGTTTCGCTATCAAAACGACTCACAACGCCGCTCCGAGTTGCTCGTGATTCTGACGCCGCGCGTGATTCGCACGGTCGAGGATTACAGAGAGGTCTCCCTACAGGAACGCGATCAGACCGGTCTGATTCCCGACGAGGTCAAGCTGAATCCACTGATGCGCGGCTTGCAGGTACGGCCAGAGGAGTTGGTGCCCATCGATGACAGTAAGTTGTTCGGACCTTACGAGGAATCGACTCCGGCTGATGAGCCTTCGCGCCCGGGCAAGGAACAGTATGGTCCCGAGCGGCCCATCGGCATGCCGGTGCCACGCCGTGAGAAAGAGAGCGATTTGAATTCGTATGATATTCCCATCAGTATGCTGACACGGCGAGGGTAAAGCGTGTATCAATCGGTTCGCGATTGTCGCCACGGGAATGGATTGGTGCGGAGTTGCCTGGCTGTCGCACTGGTCGGTCTGGCGCTCTCGGCGTTTTCGGGCTGTGAAACACCACCCAGGAATTCAGGTGCCGGCGCTGCCAAGGATTCAATCGATCCGATCCGAATTGAGACACGTAACGATATATCCGCCATCTATCAGTTCTACCAGCCAAATCCCTGGCTGCGTGACGCTGACGGCCAGGCGGTCGGCTTCAAGGTGCCGGTGTACTTCGTATCTGGCGAGACGGAGTTGGGGGCCTTTGTGGCCGGTCGCATACTGGTCTGGCTCTACGAGTTGGAGCGGCAACCGGATGGCTCGTTTGAACGCAAGTTTGTCCATGGCTGGGAGCTGGACGAGCAGGAAGCCATGGGCTATCGAGTGCGGGTGCGCTCCGTCATGGGTTACCACTACGGTTTCATGCTGTCCTGGCCGCCGAACCTCGGCTTGGCGGGCAAACAGATCGAAATCGTCTTTGGCTACGAAAAAAATGCCCGAACCATAATCACCGGGGAACCGCGCCGCTTTCGGGTTCCAGTCTCGTGGGGCTCCCAGCGCCCCCGCGATGACGATGATCAACCGCGGCGTCCATCAGAACTGGAATCAGATCGTAGCGCAGATAACGCCGCCCCCCCGGATGCTCCAATCCGTCGCCGGGAGCCCCGGCCATGAACTGGATGGGCTTGCTGGCGGCCCTGGTGGTCACGGTACTGTTGCAGACGACCGTGTGCCGGCTTGAAGACATCCCCCTGATCGATGTGGATCTAATGCTCGTGCTGGCGCTGCTATATGGTCTGCTGGCGCCGGTCAATGATGCCCGCATCGCCGCCTGGCTGATCGGCCTGACCTGCGACCTGACCACCGATGGCCCCGTCGGGGTGCATGCCCTGGCGCTGGGATTGACCGGGTTGTTCATCACACAAATGCGCGAGGTTGTGAACCAGCGTATCTGGTGGGCCCGGGCCCTGATCGCCTTCCTGGCGGCGCTGCCCGGACAGTTGCTGATACCACTTCATCTGCGTTATATGCAGAATGCCGGTGCGAACGTTGGCTCGCTCTGGGCCATCATCATATCGGCCATACTCATCTCGCTGACGGCGGCGTTGCTGCTGGCACTTTTGACGCGGATGCCGCTTCTATCTCCGCGGCGCCACGGAGTTCATCACTTGTCGTGGGGAAGACGCTAAGTTGAGCAGAATGCTAATGCAAAGACGACCGGCCGGGGCACTCTGGGGATTGTGGCTGATGTTGGTTGGCATGACTGGTTGCGCGGCGGATTTACCCCGACTGGACGGCCCGGCGCGGCTTGAGCGCGGTCTGATCGTCATTCTGCCGGGCATCGAGGGGAACAGTCGTTGGAACCGTGACATTGCGCTGGGACTCGATCAGGGCGGGGTAACGTCGGCGATCCGGATTGACGACTGGACCAATGGCCTGCCGGGGAGCTACGTTTACACCCTGGCGCATCTTGAACGGAACCAACAGGAAGCCCGACGTATCGCGGCAATGATCGAATCCTATCGCGATGAGTGTCCCGGGCGTCCGGTGCACCTGATCGGTCACTCAGGCGGTGCTGGCATGGCAGTACTGACGCTTGAGGCCCTGGCGGAAGAGACGCGGATTGCCACGGCTTTCCTGCTGGCGCCGGCACTTTCGCCCGAATACGATCTATCCCCCGCCTTACGGCGTGTGCACCAGCTTGTCTACAGCTTCTACTCGGAAGAGGATGTGGCTTTGCTGAAAATCGGCACGAGCATTTTCGGATCCATCGACCGCCAGCACGAGGCCGCCGCCGGCGCGACTGGTTTCATAACGCCGGCGGAAGGGGATACCCAGACGGAGGCACTCTATAGTGAGCGCTTGCGTCAGGTAGCCTGGGGGCCGTCATTGGAGCGCTATGGTGCTGATGGCACACACTTCGGCTGGGCTTCACTACAATTTGCCCGTACCTACCTGGCCCCCATCATCGTGCACAACGAAGCGCACTGGTCCGCCCGGCGCGTAAACAAAATCCAGGATTAGAATTTTTACGGGTAGTCCTAGGGTTGCTTCGGGGGTGACGAATCTGAGGTGTGCTCAGATCTGCTTGTGGTTGAACTAGCCGACTTCAGGTCGAAGCGTGACACGCGGTTCACTTCGGCGTCGACCAGATTGATGGAGCGGATAATCAGGGGGATGCGCGGCCGATCACGCCGATCGGTGGGCTCGTTGGCCAGTTGATTCAGAGTCCTCAGACTTTCCTCGTCATCGGCCTGCCCGATGACCGTGTACTGGCTATCGAGTTCGGACAAGCGTGCCAGCGTTACAAAGAATTGGCAACTGGCGGAATTCGGATCGGTCGGTTTGCGCGCCATGGCCAGCGTACCGATGCGAAAGGGCGCGTTGTGAAACTCGGCGGGGATGGTCTTGCCGTCAGGTCTCAGACCCGTGCCATCCCCTTGTGGGCAGCCGCCCTGGATCAGGAAGCCCGGGATGATACGGTGAATGTGTTTGCCATCGTAAAAGCCAGCGCGCGTCAGTTCGAGAAAATTCTCGACGTTCACGGGGGCTTCGTCATACATCAGCCGGAAGGTAATCTTGCCTTTGTCCGTGACGAGAATGGCTTCCTTACGAGGCTCGACTCGCAGCCGGGTCGAAACCATTTCCAGCCGGCCACCCAGCGGACGCCATTCCAGGCGGTACTCACCGGAATAGCTTAGTTTCCGATAGTGGGCGTGTAGATCTATCGTCGTGCCCACCGAGCCATATGGTGCCAGGCGCAATATTCCGGATAAGCCACTGGCGATATCGGGGATGGTTACGGTCGGGATCGGTACCGGTTTTTCATCCTGATAGCTGATTGAAAGCGCGGATTCTTCAACTCCCAGTATGGTTTCCAGCGGTAGTGCGATACCGTTGTCGACAGTCCGCACGCCACGCAGGGGAATCTCGACCGTCTGATCGGAAAGATTGTGCAGCGTAAAGCGTATGCGAATAGGCAAGTTGGGGCTGCATATATGTTGGACAGGGCTCACTTCGGCGCGCAGGGCGTTCAAGACCGTTTCGGACAACTCCAGTCCGCTCTGGGCCATTGCTCCGGTTGCCGTGAACGTGATCAACAGCACGCTGAGTGGTATCAGGTGTTTCATATGTTAAAGCAGCTCCATTGGCTTCCGGTTCCGCATCCCAATACGGATTTTCCCCAGTCTTATACCGTCCAGCCGGCGTATGGTTGTGCGGTTTGTCACAATTACTCGCCAACCGAGGAGGTCGTTCTCAGACAACCGCGCGAAGCTCCAAGTATAACACCTCATCCAGGGCCCGGACAGCGTCCAGAGCTTCGGTGCTGGGGCGTTCATCGAGCGAAATCGTACACCAGGCCGCCCGGGCGCCCGTGAACACACGACTGGTGATCTCCTCGGCGTTAATCCCATCTGCCCGAATGGCTTCCAGGACGGCCGCCATGACCCCCACCGCGTCGCGGACCCGCAGGACCAGTTGCCACGTGGCCGGGCTCCGAGCCATCAGGTTGAGGCAGTTAACCAGATCGCCCGAGACGAGAAAAGACTCGACGATACGCACTACCTCGGCCGCGGTGGCATGGCGGGCCTGCTCAGTCAGTGGTCCGAGATGCTGTGTTCCGATAACTCCGGGCAGACCGGCTAGCTTACAGCGGAACCGACCAGCGTCGCCGGTGGGTTGTGAGCCGAAGACGTCCAATGCGACTCGTAAACCGCGTTGTTT
>JBDRDH010000128.1:0-18150 GCA_043820985.1 Planctomycetota bacterium | reverse complement strand
GGTGCAACCCCGGAACCGGGCGAGTTGCTGGTTGCGGATTGCTCACGGGCTGGGATCGGTTACACTTTTCCTGCTAGACGGCCGCGAGACGAACTTGTTGCGGATTGCTCACGGGCTGGGATCGGTTACACTGAAGTTGTGCGATAGTAATCGTCGCGGTATGTTGCGGATTGCTCACGGGCTGGGATCGGTTACACTGCCTCGCCCGCAAGCCGCTGGAAGATAGGAGGTTGCAAGAGAGTTAAGTTAGAAAAGTTCGAGTTGCCGGGGGGGCGCTTCGGCAGGTTTGCGCATTTTACCCCAAAAAATGTGCATGCGTTCGAACTGTTTATCGGTAATTGACAGCACTCGAACCTCGCCGTCGTCGGGCAGCGAAGCTTGCACGCGTTCGACATGTACGCCGGCGTTTTCCTCACTGGCACAATGGCGGATGTAGACGGAGTACTGCATCCGGGTGAAGCCATCCTGGAGGAGGGATTTGCGGAATTGCGTGTATGCACGGCGGGCCTTCTTCGTATCGGTCGGCAAATCGAACATCGCCAACACCCACATACAACGATACCCGCTAATCAACATGATTGAAAGGGCCACATGGCCAAGGTGCCTTGGATTCCAGTGTTTTTGACCGCACAATTCAGTCTCCGGATGCAGTGTGCTCCTCTTCGTCAACGCATGCGACTGGAATAATCAAGCGTTTTTCGACACCCTCATAGCAGCGCACCAACGACGCCACCAGGCGATGCAGACCTACCATTAGCGGCCCCTTGGTGTCGCCGGTGCGGACACGTACCGTTAAAAGTTCGAGTAAGGCAGCCTTGGTTGGTGGCGTCAGTTCTTCGCAACCGCTGTTGAAAAGCTCGCGGGCCTGGTCATCGACAATCGGCCGCAGGGGTTCCATAAGATCGTCAGCCAGGCAAAAGGCGTTCGCGCGGTGACTGTGATGGATACCCAACGCCGGATTCAGGCCGGCGGACACGATGGCCCGGGCGACGGCGGCGCGCATGATGGCGTAGCCGTAGTTGAGCAGGTTGTTGGGCGGGTCGCCGGCGGGATCGCGTCGAAAATCGCGAGTATTTATGTCGCCTTCGTCGCGTTCCAGCCATACTCGCCAGTAGGCGCGTGCGGCCTGGGCCTCGACATTTGATGGATCGCCGGAACGGACGTTGCGTGCCAGGGCGAGCAGGTGCGAGCGAACTGACGACCCCTGCGGCAGATTGGCGGCTTGTGCGCGAATTTTCTCCTGGACGATCTGCTTCCAGAGTTGTTTGCGTAGCGGCTTCTTGATTTCGATCTGCTGGTGGAGTCGGTGGACGATCTCGCTGTGGTCGGCGATGGGCAGGATCATACCGCAAGGCAGGTGATCGCGGCCGCAGATTACCAGGGCGGCGTCGTTGGCCAGCAGTGTGGATAGGGCCGCGTGGGAGAAGGTGGTGCCGGAGTGTTCGACCATTACGACGCCGATGTCCTCGCATGGAATGCTGGCGGCGAGATTCGGCGGATTGGCGGGCAGCCGCGTGGCAGGCTCGTCCTTGCGCAAGAGTAGCAATTGCCCATTACGGGCGGTGAGGTGCATGGGCTGTTGCGAGATTTCGATGGTGCGTTTGATCATACCCGCCGGCGGTCCTTATAGGACCTATCGGCGGTATGAGCACAGCTAATTCAGTCCTTTTCGAGCTTGCGCACCTTGCCAAGCGGGCTAACGCGGACCTTGTATGGCGGCGTGCCGTCGGCAAACGAACACTTGCGCTTCAAGTCCGCGGCGGTGACGGCAATGTCCTCGCGCTTTGAACCAGGAATCATCTTATTGTCTTCGTCTTTCCGTCCCGAATCCCTACGCGCGTCCAGATGGTGTTGGAAATGGACCTTATGCGGCTTGTCGAGTTTGAAAACCACGAAGTAACTGGACTCGTCGGTCTTGGGATGGCGCATGTGTACGGTTTCGCCCTCGGCAAGCGACATGACGAATTGGCCATCGTCGTTGTCGGCTCGGTCTACGATGGGATGCTCGGCGTTAATCCGTGCGGTTATTGCGTTATGTTTTTTTCGGTCCGACTCGGTGAGATTTCTTAGGGTTTTCGCGGTTGGAACACCGGCAGCCTTCCATGCTCGGAGACGCGCTGCGTTGCGCCCCACGGCAGTGAAGGCATCAACGATCAAACCCGACCACTCCCCCGATTCGTTTTCACGCACCTCGATGTGATGGTTATTGCGTCCTTCGTACACACGTCGCGTAATGGGATGCGGATCCGTAGGGTCATTGGGATTCATCTCCGGCTTCATGGTCCCTGTAGCAGCGTCCCATCGCTTGCGGGCGATTACAATGGGGTCTGCCATCGTGCGTTTCAGTACTACGCTCTTGATAGGTACTTTGGAGACCTGACGGAAGCGTCCGATCTTAGCCATCTCCTTGACGTCTTTGTCCGTGAACGAATCAGCGTCGCGACCGTTGCCAGCCTCGGTACACCACTCGTCGATACAGGCGCGCAACCGTCTTCGCAAGTCTACATCCCGAACGAGGAAGCTATTTCCATCCGGAGCGGGGTCAACAATTTTGGGGATATATCCTGTTGAACGCACCGCCATGCGTGCTTTTTTCGCCACAGCCTTCTTTGTAAGACCGGACTGCAGCCGCAAGTAACGATTCGTCAACCTGGCGATCGCCTCTTTCTCCGTCTCCGGCCGTGGGAGTTTGAGATAGCCCGGCTTGAGCGCCTCGACGCTCTTACGACATGTAAACTGTTGGTCGTCTTGCGGGATTGTCCCGAAGAGCGTTTCCTTGTGGAACGCGCCAACGAGACGACGCTTGACGGGACGGTGCGAGACGATGAGGTTCTCTCGTTCCCGCATGATCGGGGCGCGGAATTCGGCGACGGCTTTCTCGCGTTGCTCCTCATCGGCGTCCTTGGGGATCGGAGGCCATGGCGGGGGCGACGGCGTACGCTTGGGCCAATAGCCGGTTCGATCGTGGTATTCCTCACGTTCGTATTCGCTGCGCGCGAGCTTCGGCAAGAGATCGCGCGGGTGCGTGAGGGCGATTACGAGCGCGTCGATGGCGTGGTGCCGGTGGTCGTCGCGGCTCTTGCCCTCTTCACCCACAAGGCCCCAGTCTCGGCGCAGTATCGCCGTGTACCGACCGTTGGTTTCGAAGACGCCATGATCACGGTCCTGTCTGCCGGCGAACAGCGTATCTCTCAAGTACGCCATCACCTGCCTGGCAGCGTAGGCCGTGTCCGTGAGTTGGGAGCTTTTCCATTCGTCTTCCGGGCGGATCTCGCGCGTAAGGTTGTCCCATTTGCGCGCGTAGTCACGCTTGGTGAAGTAGTCGGTCCTGTCCGGCTTGAAACCGTCCATGAACGCCAACGGCTGGATTCTCTCGTCGAACTGATCGCCCCACCATTCGCAAGGTGTTTTGGAACTCTTGCCGCGGTTCTGCTCGACGTAACACAGCACCTTGTTGTTTAGGCTATTATCGCCGCACCGGCTGTAGGGCACGATGTGATCGATCTCCAGTCGTCGACCGTCGTCGGTCTGGCCAAGTGCCGCTTGTCGATCCGTGATGCTCTTGCCCGTATACGCACAGACGCGGCGCTGTTGCCGACAGAGAATGACGCGTTCCTGGGCGGTGCGTTGTTGATTGGGTGTCAATCCGGCCAGATCATACTCAGACGTGATCCTCTTACGGATCGCCTCGCGATTGCGGTTGCGGGCCAATGTGGCGTCGCGCACGCGCTCTGACTGTCGTGCCTGCCGGGCCAACTCAATCATCACACGGTCCGGCGGGCCGCCAAACTCCCGCAGATATGCGATCACATGTCGGCGCACCTCGTGAATCGCCTTGCGCACTACGGGATTAGCGAGCATGGGCGCCGGCGGGAGCAGTTCCTCGGGATGCCTGGCGAGATAATGGCGTTCCTTGCGCGTTGAATCACGGAGTCTCAACAGGCGTTCGTACTCGCCCACTTCCCCGCCGACCTGTTTCAGGATTATGTCACACAGTTTGTCGGTCAGACTATGCGCATAGCGAATTCGCTGCTCCGGCGTAGCGCCGCTATCGGGATCCTCGGCGAACATCTGCTTCGCTTCAATCTGTGTCGGCCAGCGGTCGTTATCGGCATCGTGCTTCTTCATGTACGGCAGGATGTTGATGATTGCCTGTCGCGACATGCGGAGGCGCTTGTCGGAGCGTCCACAAGCTTTCCATGCGTCCACGAGCTTCAGCGCATTCGACTCATCCAGGCCCCACCAAGCTTGCGCGCCGCTTTTAAGCCGGTCGGTGTGTCCGTCAGTGTCTTTGTCGAACTTGAGCAACGCCCGGTTCACGGATTCGCGCTGCCGTGGCGTCATCGCAAGCCACTGCTCCTCACCGAAAACGCCATGCACGATCTCGCGATAGAACCTGTCAGTGTTGATTTCGCGTTGTTCGTCGCGTTCGATGTTGAGCGTGTAGTAGTCCTCCGATAGATCCTGCTTCTTGAGTCGGGCTTTGTCGATTCCCAGGGCTTTGCGGATCGTCGCGATCGAGCCGGTCTTCTGTCGGCGTAGCGCGGCGATGACGAGATCACGCTGTTCGGGCATCAATCCCTCATCGCTACGTTGGCCACGCCGTTGAATTCGGATGTTGTTCACGGTTTCGATCACGCGGAAGTGTTGGGCGTGCATGTCGTGTATGGAGCACCGATGATCGGTCGGCTCCAGGTCACAGCGGCCCAGTGTCCCCGTGTTCCAGTAGGTTTGACGCTGGCCGAAGATCGCGCCTTTTTGACGCCACGTCTGGTCGCCGCCCGGGGCGTCCAACTCCAGCCGAAGCTCGTCGGTGAGCAGTTGAGCGAGTGGACCATCGAACGAACGCTGCTTCTCCCAGACGCGCGCGAACTCCGCGCGCACCAGAGCCCGGTCGGCATGGAACTCAAACGAGTCGCGCCGATTGCGGATCGGATTTTGAACGTAGTCGGCGTTCGTGCCACTTATGGCGATTCGGCGATCGTCCATTTCATCAGCCATGTAGCGACCGATGGTAATGGCGTTGTCCGTCGCCCACCTACGGAACTCCTCGTTGCCCCTTAACGCCTTGTGCTGATCGAGAGGAGCGTAACGCTCGATCATCTTCTCTTGCAGGTGATCGATCGCCTCCTTAACCTTCCCCTCGTCAGGATCGTTCGGATTCGTCTCGACGCCCAGCGCTCCGCGCCGCTGGTTCAGGTGCACGATTACGCGGCCGAATTCGTGGGGAGTGAGTTCGCGTTCGAGGGCGTCGCGGCGCAGGAACCACGGGTTGACGTCGAACAGTGCCTGGAGTTCCTTCGGGTCGGTGGGCAGCAGACCAGCGTTCGCCAGAACACTTCGCAGCCGTCGCTTTCGTTCGGCGCGGCGCGCGATCGATCGCCGCATGGAGCGCGCCTGTCGGCGTTCCTGATTGATAGGGGCGCCGCGTTTCGTGTCAGTCTCATCGACGCCGGCGGGGAAGATACTGGCACCGAGCTTGATCGTGCGGGTGTCGGTGTTCACCCAGGCCGAGCCGACGGAATTGCTGCCAATGTCGAGACCCAGGATGGCTGGCATGCTATCCTCCCTGAATTCTGGGTTTTGGTATTGACAGAGTGAATAGCCTATGTTAGGTTAATAGTCAAGTGTAATCGATCCCGGCCTGTGGTTTTTCGCAACAAGTTGAGCGAAAGCAAAATTCGCAGGCACCGCCTTCGGGCGACCGCCGTAGCTCGCACAAACGACCTGCGGCTTTTTTATAACTGCAAATATTGAACTACCCTCCCGCCAGGAGGTCTGCGGCGTCAGTGTGTGACGGGTACCACGATAGAACCCCTGGCAAGCTGAATGGTGGCGGACGGACTCGAACCGTCGACCTTGGGGTTATGAATCCCACGCTCTGAACCAGCTGAGCTACGCCACCGGATTTTTCTGACCACTTGCGGCGGGTCGCATAAGCGGGGCCGCCGGGGGTTGTGGTCTTCATCGGCGAACAGGTCGCAGGTGAATAGTATAGCAGGCTGGGGCGGCGGGTAAAGATGTGTTTGAAGGTGGAGGCTAGAAGCCAGAAGCTGGAAGCCTTAAGCTGGAAGCTTGAAGCCGGAGGCTTGATGTTCGGAGGCGCGTGTCTTTGATCCTCGCTTGCGCGTCGGGCTCTGATTTGGGGGGCGTAACCGCTGAGAGGCGGAGAGCGCGGAGGACGCTGGGGAGAATACAGAATGTCGAATAGCGAATAGCGAATTTAAGGGAACGGTCGGAACGATACTTGAATCCTGGGATCCTCGGGTGGACCCGCTCGCTGGCGCTCGGGGCGCGGATTGGGGGCGGGAACCGCCGAGAGGCGGAGAGCGCGGAGGACGCTGAGAATGCGTGATGGATTGGGGGGGTGAGAGAACGGCCGAGAGCGCGAAACCGCAATCCTCGCTGGCGCTTCGGGCTCGGATTGGAATAGGACGGCC
Source organism: Planctomycetota bacterium (assembly GCA_043820985.1). Classification (GTDB taxonomy): domain Bacteria; phylum Planctomycetota; class Phycisphaerae; order UBA1845; family Fen-1342; genus JAAYXS01. Next base: position 11,710 of record JBDRDH010000128.1, on the reverse strand, counting down.
GCCATCCCGACAAATCGGGACAGGCTCCGTTGGCCGCTACATGTGGACCCGCTCGCTGGCGCTCGGGGCTCGGATTGGGGGTGGCTGCTGGCGCGGCGCGTTTGGATGTGTGGGGCTGGAGAATTGTCAAGAAATGTAGGTGATGATTGGCAATATGCCCGCCGCCTGTTCGTTTCACTGAGAGAGCGGGGTTCTCGGGACGAAGTGGCCCGGGTGAGTACAGTCGTTAGCGGAGAACGGCCGCCCGGGATACATGAACCCATGTTCACAAAGGAGAACAGGGATGTACCAATTCCGCGCTCGCACAGGGACAGTTTGGTTGTTTGCTCTGGTGTTAATGTGTTTTGCTGGTTGTCCAGTCGATAGTCTGGTAACCACCCTCCCCGCCGGTACAACAGTCGACAACCTGACTGACACGCTGGGAGATGTTACCAATTCACTGAAAGAAGAAGCCGTCTTCCAGGTATTGCAGGAGATGGTGCCCACCGATCCGGTTGCCCCGGCAACCCTGACGGCGGACGAGCCCGCTAATTTCGCCGAAGATGTCAACCTGTACGCCGATGCATCGACCACGGCGGTTGAGATCTCGGAAGCATCAATCCTGGCGGATGTGTCTATTGCGGATGGCGGTCAGTTATTCGCGGTTGGGACGCTGGCCGGTCGTTTCTGGAACGATGTGCTCGACAGCAACTCCGATGAGAGCGGCGGGATGTTCCGGGGTCGCTGGCTGGCGGCTAACGGCCAGCCGCTGGGAGTTTTGCGTGGCGAATATCGCCCGCTGAGAAACGAAGCCTTGGGATTGGGATTACAGGGTGGTGGGGTTTTTCACGGCAAGTTCATCGATACTGAAGGCCATTTTATGGGAGTCTTGCGTGGACGCTACGGTCACGCGGCAGATGGCGCCGGCTTGTTCTTTGGTCGCTGGTTTGACCGCCATAATCGGCTGATCGGCATCCTGAAGGGACACTGGCATGATGAAGCCGGCACGCAAGGCGGCCTGTTCGCCGGACGCTGGGCGGCGTTCAACTTGTGCGATGAGTTGGCGACATTGTCCGATCCGCTATTCGCCGCGGGTGATTTCGGCGGCCTGGAAGCCACCGATGAGCTTGTCGAGCTGACTCCCGCTGATTTCGATCCCACGCCGCTGAATCGCGAGCCTGACCTGCTGTTAACCGAGGATCCGCCGTGCATCGATCCGGACCAGCCACATGGTTTTTTGCGTGGCTGGCACGTGCCATTCGCGGATGGCAGCCAGCCTCCTGATGATGTTGGCATCATTCGCGGGAAGTGGCACGCCGCCAATGGTGTGCACCTGGGCTGGCTCATCGGTCACTACGTGCCAGAACCTCCGGGAAACGCGCTGGAGCTTAATCCCGAAGATGGAGATCCCGAGGAGGGACAACTGCTCGGTCGCTTTTACGGCAAGTACGTCGATCGCACGGGTTACTTCCGTGGCTTCATCCGCGGCGGCTATGGCGTCAGCGCCCATGGCCTGGGTGTGTTCCGTGGTCACTACTATGATCGCACTGGCCAGGAAATGGGAGCGTTGCAGGGACGCTGGACTCATGCTCCCGAGCGGCCCGGCGGCCCGTTCTTCGGAATATGGTTTGGGACAGACCTTGACTTGTAGACGTAGAATGAAGTGTTGAGCAAGTTTATTCGTGCACGCTTGCTCGGCGACAAAATTTAATCCCGCTCGACGCTCGCGGATGAGAGAAAACATCCGTGGGCGTCATTATGCGCCGACTGTCTTGACAGGCGCATAGCAGTACTGGCCAGCCTTCGTATAATGCGATAGAAAGTAATCCGTCAGGTACGATCTGTTTGGACGGGTACCGGTTTATGGAGTAATTAACGCATGCGAACGCTGGTCCTGATTTGTATTACGGCGCTATTGATCGTCGCGGGCTGCCCACAGCAAGGAAACAATACTCTCCCGCCGGCCGTGACGGCCCGAATCACCGCTTCAACATCACTGGGCCCAGTGCCGTTGACGGTGACGTTTTCCGGGGCGGCGTCCACGTCCACCAACGCCGGCGCCTTGGAGTTTGCCTGGGACTTCGGCGGTGACGGAACGGGAAGCGGACAAAGCCCGACGCACACCTTCTCAAGCCCTGGGCTGTACACCGTGGTTCTGACCGTAACCGACGCGGCGGAGGATCAAGGGCTCACGAGCGTTGACGTGCGAGTGCAGGGCGAGGAGCCCGTGGCGGTCATTCAGGCCGATACGAACAGTGGCCCGGTGCCGCTGCTGGTTTACTTCGACGGAGAGGGCAGCTACGCGGATGATGATGCGATCCGTGATTATACCTGGGATTTCGGCGATGGTGGTGATGTCGTTCGCCGGCCGGCTCCTTCGCATTATTTTGAACAGGCCGGCGAGTTTACCGTTACGTTGACCGTGACGACGGGCGGTGGTGTATCAAGCTCAACAACCACCGTGATTACAGTAGGCGGCAACGCGCATTCACTCCAATTTGATGGCAGCCAGTTCGCAACTTTGCCATTGGTACAACCGGTCACGCTGGCTACCTGTACATTTGAGACGTGGTTCAAGGCGGGTGCCGCTGGTGGAACGCTGGTGAGTGTCGGCTCGGGTGCCATGACGATTGAGCTGCGACCGCAGGACAATCTCATTCGCTTTCAGATCGCCGGCGAACAGTATGAAGCCTCCGCCACCAACCTGTCGGGCCTGTGGCGGCATGTGGCTTTGTCGTACGACTCAGCCCAGGGTGCCGCGCTCTACTTGGATGGCGTAGCTGTGACCAGTTCCCCTGATGGCACTGAAATAGAGGCTGCACAGGTTACGCTCGGCATGGGCTTCGCCGGCAAACTGGCCAAAGCGCGGCTATGGTCTTCCGCCCGCAGTGCCGAGGAAATTGCGAGCAACTATGACCAGCAACTGGGCACGGTTGGAGCTGATGTGCTGGGTTACTGGCGGCTGGATGAAGGTAGTGGGCAGACCCTGATCAACCGGGCGGGCATCACGCTGCCCGGTATGCTCGGCGCCAGCGACGCCACTGAGTGGTCGGATCCGGCGTGGAGCACGGATTCGCCGCCTGTGGATTGAGTTGGGTTGGTGCGGCAGGTAGTCCGATAAACGATTCGGGTACCCCCACCGCTGAAGCGATGGGCCACCCATGACGAACCTCTCCTTTGGTTAGCGGTTTTTCATGGCGCGGTCGATTTCGCGTTGGTGTTCGCGTTTTTTGAGGTCGGCGCGTTTATCGGAATGTGTCTTTCCACGGGCTAATCCCACCATAATTTTGACGATGCCACGCTCATTGAAATAAAGCTCAAGGGGCACCAGAGTTAAGCCACGTTGTGTAACCTTGTTTGACCACTTGCGAATCTGTCGGCGGTGCAGGAGCAGTTTGCGTTCCCGAGTAGGCTCGTGTTGTGCATAACCTGCTTGGGGATAGGGAGATATGTTGCATCCGCGCAGATAGATCTCGCTTCCCCGAATGACAGCGAAGGCTTCTTCAATTGAAGCTTTGCCGTTACGTAAGCTCTTGACTTCACTACCTGTTAAGGCAATGCCAGCCTCCAGCTTCTCGATAATCTCGAAATCGAAGCGGGCTTTCTTATTTCTGATCTTCGGAGTCGGTGGTGGATCTTTGGCCATGACTACGATAGATTGTAATGAGAGGGCAATTCGCTGCAACCGGCCCCTCGTAACCTCTGTATAAGGCAGCAGAACGTGGCTGAACCGGAAGCCGACAACCAGACCCAGGTTGTGATGTCCAGGAATGAGCAGACACGACTGATAGCGCGTGCCAAGCGCGGTCATGCGGATGCGTTTCGCGAACTGGTCGAAACGTACAAGGATCGACTGTTTGCATTCGTCTGGCGTCTGTTGCGCGATCATCACGAGGCCGAGGACGTCTGCCAGGCCGCTTTCGTCAAGGCGTATGAATCGCTCGCCAGTTATTCCGAGAAATACGCTTTCAGCACCTGGCTGTTCACGATCGCGTATCGCATGAGCCTCAACAGCATGCGGAAGCGCAAGATGCTGACTGGAGATATCGATTTTTCACGTATTGGCCATCAGGACGAGGACGCGCCTCAAACCCTGGCCAACAGCGAGGAAGCCCGGCGGCTGCGCAGCCAGGTGTGGGCGGCGGTGAACGAGCTCACCACGCCACAGAAATCATCGGTCCTGCTCTTTTACCGCGAAGGTAAGAGCTGTGAAGAGATTGGCAAAGTGCTGAGGATACCCGCGGTAACAGTTAAAAGTCACCTGCATCGGGCGCGGGCCAAGCTGCGTATAAAGCTCAGTGCCGAATTGGTTGACGAACACTACGCGTTTGATTTCCTCAATGATTCGCGCCTGGCGTGAGCACTAACTATGAACTGCGCTGAATTTGAAAGACTGATTGACTCCCATCTCGACAGCGAGTTATGTGGGTCCCTGCGGCTGGAATTCGACGCCCACCGCCTGCGTTGCCGTCGTTGTCAGCTTACGCTGGCGATGATGGAGTCGGTTGAGCACGTCATCATCTCGGATCGACCGGCCCCCGAGCTTTCGGACGATTTCACGGCGCACGTCATGACCGACGTGGAACGCCGCCGACCACTAAGTCTGCGATTGCGTTCGACGCGCGTCGCGGTGGTGGCTGGTGTGCTGGTGCAGGCCGCCGCCGTGCTGTACCTGGCCGTGTTGTGGCCCTCGATGACACCGAGCGCGCCGGTAAATACCGAACCGACCATTGATGTCAGTCTGACCGCGACCTATGACAAGCTGGACCTCCAGACCGAACGCAAGGAGGCGTTATACGACCTGATCGTTGCCCGCCTCGAAGCCGCCGGCGTAAACGTGGCAGCCGAGTTCAATCAACTGGCGCGGTACCCCCTGGCCTTATCCGTCCCGGACGACATGGCGCGCGCTTCCACCGGCATGGCCGAGAGCAATCCATGGCAGGGATTCCTGCGGGCGCTGTTGCCGGTGGACTCCGAAGATGTCGAGACTTCACCCACTACTACTGACCACTACTCTCTGTAGATCCGCCGACTCACGTGAATCAACCATCATTGTATTTGAGGCGTTACCCACTACGGGTATGCGTGCTGGGCTTGATATTGCCGGCCTGCACGTTCGCCAGCGCGGCACCGATTCCGGAGGGTGAATCGCTGGCGAGCTACGTGCCCGCCGAGGTGGGATTATTCGTTGAAGGCCGGCACATCGCCGATTTGCTGCTACCACTGACCGATCCGCAAGCCTGGATCATCCTGGCCGAAATGGCTGGCCAGCCTGCCAACGTGAAGGAAACCGCCGACTGGCGGGTCCGCATCCAGCAGACCATTCAGATGACGCCCGCCGAGGCGATCGATGTTCTGTTCTCCGAACAGTTCGCATTTGTCGGCGAAGGACCGGGACGCGCCCAGGACGCCGTGGTGCTGTGTCGATCCACTGTTGATATACATGAGCTGCTCGAGCGTTGGCGGGCGAATCCTTTGCCCGCCACCGGTCGAACTTCCGTATATCGCCTGCCACACCGCCTCGGATTGGCACTGCCTTATGAGTTGGCCATGTTTGGCGATGCCTCGGCGAGCAATGGAATGTTTCAGCACATGTTGGACTTCGCCGACGGCAAGAGAGCTAACAGCCTGGCAGCCGACCCGACATACCAGCAGTTACTCCACCAGGCCCCGGCCGATCCGGACGCCGTCCTTTTCGCGCGATTGCGGCACAAGTCCGCCACGACATCGCAGCCGACATCCGCCCCGACGGAGGTCGCCAGGGGAGCTGACTTGCCCGGCCCGCTGCGGGGTGCTGACAATATTCTGCTGGCGTTGCATCGGCGCGGTGGCTTGTTGCACTTCAGTGCGATTGGTGATGGTCAACCGGCGCGCCCGGTCGGACGCGCCGGGCTCAAACCACTGGTGGAACAGCTCCCGGCGCGTACGCTGGCGGCTTGGGGGCTACACCTCGACTATGCCGAACTCCTGGGCAACGTCAATGCGCTTCCCGAGCAGAGTGCCCTGCGTTTGACTTTCAATCTCCATGAACGTTCGGGAGCCTTTCAACGGTTGGCGGACGCGCTGGGATCGGCGACCTGCCTGGTGGTGGGGATCGTTGATCCTCAGAGCCGGATCAGACCCGCCCCCCCCATTCCGGCCTTGGCTGTGCTGATCGATACCCGCAACCCGGCGACGGCCGCGGTCGAGATTGACACCCTGCTGCAATCCACGGTGTCAATCTACAACCTGCTGGCTCTCAAGGTCGGCGCGCAACTGGCTTTGCCCAAAGTGACCACGATTCAATTGCACAACCGTGTAGTCTATGTGCTGGATCTAAGTGTGTTGCTGCAAGGTTGTCCGGGCGGGCCGGAAATTGCCGAGTTGCATCTTTGTTGGACGGTGGATGAGAACGTACTCATTCTCGCTTCACACACTGATTGGTTACGCCAGATCCTGGCTGCCCGGCAGGGTTTGTCTCCCCCACTTTCCGGGATGCTCCAGCTCAGTCGTAAGGCGATAGCGCCCGAATGTGAGGCTATTATCGCACTGCAAACCGGGCCTATCGCCGATTTGGGCAACATGTGGCTCAACCATCTGGCCCAGACCGCGCCACATGTACTGTATGAAGATTGGTGGCGTTTGCGGCAGCCGGGTGGCGGGCACGTTCGTATGGGTATTCAGGTCAGTGAGCTGGCCGAAGAGATGCGTCTGCGGGTCACCTCCATCACCCCCAACATGCCGGCGGATGGCATCCTCAAGCCGGGTGATGAAATCGTTGGCTGCAACCGTCGCCGGTTTGCCACGTCGCAACCCGTACGCGAAATCCAACAGGGCATCACCGAGCGGAAGAACGCGCGTTGGATCGATCTGTTGGTCGAGCGGGGGGGCATGACTTTCGTACGGCGTATCCCCCTGCCGTTCATCGATCCAGTGCAAAGTCTGCGCCGGCTCGTGGCGGTGGGTAAGTTGAGCCAGCGAGTTGTATATCACGATGATGTGCCGGGTCTGATTGGCAATCGCGGGTTTCTGACCATCGAAATGCGACCTGGCACACAGCCGCTATTTCCCATGAAGATCACCCCCGCTCCCCCCACTCCAACCACTCACACATCTTCACTATCCCCCTGATCCTTACTCAGCGCGCCCGGACAGCAATGATCAGGTAGTCGCCGCCATCAAGTGGCCCGATTCCCAGAGGGAACAGCTTGCCGACATCGGTGGTGTATGTTGTGCTGATGATATTCTTGCCGCCTTTGGTGGCTACCACTTGTAACGTGATCTTCTTGCCGGATCTGCTCTTGGGTGTAACGGTTGCCTTGTAGCCGCCGAGGAGGTCGGCACTGAACGGCTTACCGAGGTCGGAGCGGCCGGTGGATCTTTTCTCAAGCTTGAAGCCGGTGTATTTGAACTGTTTTTTCAGAGCCTCGGCCAGGCCTTTGAGTTCGGGTGAGATGACCGTGTTTTTGGTTGTGGCCCGGATGCTCCAGATTTCCATATCCGCCGGATCACTGTCCCCGGCCATGACAAACGTTGGTAAGGCACCAACGATGACGGTTATGATTAATGCGATGCACCATTGTTTCATCTTCGAGCTCCCTTGAGCGCGGCACTCGCGACTATATCGTGTAACCAGGGTGTAATGTACGCGCGCCACGGCCCGGTCGCCACCTGCTCCCGGTAATCAGCCACCATTTTCCAGCACCCAGATTACTGGAACCGCATTACTACCGGCGGCCATTACTAATGGGAGGCGATCACCCGAAACTTCCAATTCGTTGATCTCGACGGAGTCGGCCCATTCGACCGGCCAATCCGCAGGATCCGCGCCGCGGTTAAAGCTCCAGAGTCCGACCATCAACACGCAGGCCGCCGCGACCGCGGACAACGGAGCCCATAGCCGAATGAAACGCCGGGTGAATATGTGGCGGGAGGGAGTGCTCTGCCCATCCACCTGTTGCCAGAGGTTCTCCCAGGCGTCCGCGTCTGGTTCTTCGACCGATTCCGCGAGCCAGGGCTCGACGGGCGGTTGCTGATCCTCAAGCACCGCGGCCAGTTCGGGGTCCGCATTCACCCGTGCTTCGAGCAGAGTGATCTGCTCGGGGCTGAGTGCATCCAGCCGCCCGGCTTCCACGAGCTTCAGCAATTCCTGTATGTCGTTATGGGCATCATTCATAAACCACCGTGGGTTCGTCACTTCTTACTATTTCTGACGATTGGCGCCCGCCTTTCATTCTAATTAGTCAGAACTTCCTTCTTGTGGGTCCGATTGGGAACCGTCATCCGGTGCCAGATCGGGTAGCTCTTCCCGCAGCCGGCGGCGGGCGTGATACAGGCGGCTCATTACCGTCCCGATCGGGATATCCAGCGCTTCGGCGATCTGGCCGTAGGTCATGTCGCCGGTGGCATATAGAGCAAAGACGGCCCGTTGATCGGCGGGCAGGCCATCAACCGTAACCCGTAGCCGCTCACCCAACTCCTGGCGGATAAGACGCGCAGGTCCGGGGCGTTGATCGAGGTCAGTTTCTGGTAGTTCGAGCTGTGGTGCATCGTCATCGCCGGCATTCAACGGTACCGCCAGGCGGACTTTGCGGGAGCGCAGCAGGTCCAGGGCGCGGTTGGTGACGATTCGGAGCAACCAGGTTTTGAAGCCGGATTCGCGTTGAAAGCGATCGAGCTTGTCGAAGGCGTTTATAAAACTGTCCTGTACGACATCCAAGGCGTCTTCGCTCCGTCCGGTAATCCGATAAGCCACCTGATATGCCACTCGCTGGTAGCGTTCGAACAGATCGCGCCGGGCTTCGCGGTCACCAGCGGTGGCCGCTTTGACCAGGCGCATTTCCAAATTGTTGACGTCCGGGCCGGTCACACTATTCACACAATTCCAGAATAATTTATTCACTGCACAGAATATCGCAAAACGCATCTTTTTCCCCCCCATGTGACATGAATATTCGTACCGGCCCCGCCGTCAGCAGCAACGAACGGGGCACGCGACAGAGTTAAAAAAGGCGGCCCCCCAGAACAAGGAGAAAGACAATGAAACGCCTGCTCGCAACTCTAACCGGACTTTCCTGCCTGGCGGCGGCTGCTATCGCTGGTGAAGCCACCGCTATCTCGGTCGCCAGCCATGGCGGCACGGCGGTAGCCAACGCGACCGCCACCGGCAATGCCCGCTCGACCGCAATCGCGGGTGCCACGCGCGGCGGCGTGGCCCTGGCCAACAGTACCGCCCAGGGCTGGAGTTATGGCTTCGCCGACAGCCGGTCGGTAGCCATGGCCGATCGTGGTCTGGCGATCAGTAACTCGAATGCCGACGCCTATGGTCGTTTTGGTGGTTCCGCGGTTGCTGATAGTGAGAGCATCGCCGCGACTATGGGCGGTGTGGCCATCAGTAACAGCGACGCCCAGGCGCGCGGCGTATTTCACGGTCGGGCGGTCAGCCGGTCAAGCTCGATCGCGCTGAGTGAATACGGTCTGGCGACCAGCGACAGTCGCGCTGTCAGCCGTGGCATGTTGGGTGGTCGAGCGACCAGTATCAGCGACTCATACTCAGACACTTATCGTGGCCGGTCTCAGAGTAAGGTGCTGGCGGATTCCCAGGCCGGGTATCGGGCCGAGGCGATCTCGGACGGTCGAGGAATAAGCGTCAGCGGCAGATTTCGGAGCAGTCAGGCTGGTGTCCGGGCGGTCAGTCGCTCGGAGCGTTTCGGTCACAGCCAGTCTCGGGCCGCGATGATCCAGGTCACCCCTTAGGCGAGCGAGGCCGCGACAGGCGCCGGGTCGCACTGGCCCGGCGCCACCTGCCGGCCGCTTGAGGAAGTTTGAAACAGTAAATAAGGCAATAAACGCCAAGACAGGAGCAAGAGCCATGAAACGCCTACAGAACCTCGCTATCTCAATCGTCGCGCTGGGCACCATGGCCGGCGCGCTGGCCTCGGACGCTCAAACCTCAGCCACGGCCGCCAATGGCCGTTACCAACAAAACGGTACCGCCTCCGCCACGGCTCATTATCAGGGCGATGTTGGTTTCGCCCGCACCCAGAGCAACAGTGGCCGGATCAGTACGGCCCGAGGCGTCGCCGTGGGTGTCGATGAGCAGGGAGTTTCGCTTTCGATCAGCAACGCCATCGCGCCGCGGAGCGGTCCGGCCCTGGCGACGACTTTCAACCTGAGCATTGGCACCGATGGTCATGTCTCGGGTAGCACCGGGCGGAGTGTCGCCACTGGCAGCCAGTATCAGTCAGTATCCGCCGGAGGTGGTAGCGGGACCGGGCTGATGAACCACGCTGCGACGGCTTTCGCGACCGGTCGCACTGACCGCTTCGGACGCGTGCAGGCCAAGACGAGTTCGGTCAGTATCCAGCCGCGGCCCCTGCCGGTGCAGCGAAGTTACCGGCCGCGTCCGCTGCCCGTGCCGGTCCGACAAGGCAACATTCGGCGTTTTGGTCGGTAGGTAGCGAACCATTTAAACATCGTCAACGTACATAATCCGGACGAAGTCGTGAGCTTGGCAAGAGCCTGCGTCTTCGTCCGGTGCGTTATTGCTCCGTGCGGTCAGCGTGGTTGAGGAGTCTCCCTGATACGCATAGGATCATGTTATGTACACGTGAATGACGGAATCAGCCGGTACCAGCATGTACCGTGATGAGGAATAGCATATGTCGAAGGCCAAGGTCGCGATCCTGAAGACCTCGCCCGCCACCGTGCTGCGGGATTACCACGAGTTGATGAACCTGGCCGGCTATCAGGACGTGGTCGCAAAAGACGCCGACACTGGTTTGAAAATCAACATATCGTGGCATTTCTTTTATCCCGGATCGAGTACCACGCCCTGGCAGCTTGATGGTGTGATTCGGGCCATGAAGCAGGATGGCTACGATCCCGACCTGATTCACGGCTGTCACAATCGTACGGTTGTGATCGACGCGCACTTTGGCGAGCGCGAGAACAAGCAGGTTAACGTTACTGACGCGCATGGTCTGCGGAACGTGCACCTTTACGAAGGCGAGGAGTGGATCAGTGTCCGGGACGCGGTCGGCGACCTGACCGACAAGTTTCTGTGTTTGAACGAGGTGTATCCCAAGGGCTTCATGATCCCGCGCCGGTTCATCGGCGAGAACATCATCCACCTGCCGACAGTCAAGACGCATGTGTTCACAACGACGACCGGGGCGATGAAGAACGCCTTCGGTGGTCTGCTGAATGAGAAGCGGCACTGGACGCATCCGGTGATTCACGAGACGCTGGTCGACCTGCTGATGATTCAGAAGAAGATTCATCGGGGTGTATTCGCGGTGATGGACGGCACTTTCGCCGGCGACGGGCCGGGGCCGCGCTGCATGATTCCGCACGTCAAGAACGTGATCCTGGCCAGCGCCGACCAGGTGGCCATCGACGCCGTCGCCGCCAGGCTGATGGGCATGGACCCGCTCAGCATCAAGTTTATCAGGCTGGCTCACGAACTGGGTTTGGGCTGTGGCGATCCGCGTGAGATCGAGATCGTCGGCGACCAGGAAGCCGCCAAGCAGAATTGGCACTTCGTCGGGCCACACGCGAAGCCGACGTTCGCCAGCCGCATGCAGCACCTGATCTACTGGGGTCCGCTGAAGAAGCCACTGGAATGGTCGCTCAAGACGTATCTGGCCCCGTGGTCGTATGTCGCCAGCGTGATCTACCACGATAGTTTCTGGTACCCGATGCGGGCCAAGAAGCTGATGGCCGAGGTGCTTGGCAGCGAGTGGGGCCGGCT
>JBDRDH010000127.1:0-74713 GCA_043820985.1 Planctomycetota bacterium | reverse complement strand
CGCAACCTATCAGCGCCAGCGCGACGGTTATGACTCCAACGATCCCGCCCGCAAATGGGGTCCGGGCAGCGGTCTCTACAAAACCACCGACGGCGGCGAGACTTGGCGCAAGCTCACCAAGGGTTTGCCCACTGGCCAGCTCGGCCGCATCGGCATCGATTACTACCGCAAAAATCCCAACACCATCTACATCGTGCTCGAGTCCGAACAAATCGGCAAAGAGCCCGAGAACGCCGCTTACATCGGCACCAGCGGCGAGGATGCCGACGCCGGTGCCCGCCTGACCGAGATAACCGCCGACGGCCCCGCCGCCCAAGCCGGATTAAAGAAAGGCGATATCGTGCTGGCTGTCGATGATCAGACCATCCATTCCTATGCGGATCTGCTGAACCAGATCCGCCAGCACGTCGCCGGCGATACCGTCAAGGTCGAGGTCTCGCGCGAACGCAAAAGCGTCCTGGCTGATGTGGTGCTCGTCTCACGTCCCAAGCGGACCGGCAACGGCCGTAATCGTTCACCCTTTAGCGCCGGGCTTGGCGGTCAACGCGAGAATTACCAGAAACAACAAGGGCCGGAGGGTCATGAATATGGCGGTGTCTATCGCTCAACCGACAATGGTGAAACCTGGACCCGCATAAACAGCATTAATCCCCGACCAATGTACTTCAGCCAGATCCGCGTCGATCCGAGTGACGAGAGCTACCTCTGGGTACTCGGCATCGCCATGTATCGCTCCAAGGATGGGGGCGAGACCTTCACCGACGACGGCGCCCGCGACGTACACGTCGATCACCACGCCATGTGGATCGATCCCCAGGATGGTCGCCATATTATTTTGGGTAACGATGGTGGCGTGGCCGTCACCTACGACCGGGGCGAACACTGGGATCACCTTAACCACATGGCTATCGGCCAGTTCTATCACGCCACGGTTGATCCCCGCCGCGACTACCGCGTATACGGTGGCTTACAGGACAACGGCAGTTGGGGCGGACCCAGCCACACCCGCGATGGTAGTGGCCCGGTAAATCAGGACTGGTTCATGCTCGGCTGGGGCGATGGATTCATCTGTAATGTCGACCAGGAAGATCCCGACCAGGTCTACTTCGCCAGCCAGAACGGCGGCATGGGCAGCTACAACGTCCGCACCGCCGAGCGCGGTTTCATCCGACCGCAGCGCGAGCGTGACACGCGTTATCGCTTTAACTGGAAAACCCCCTATATCCTCTCGCACCACAACTCGCGTATTTACTATCTCGGCGCCAACGTGGTCTTCCGCTCGTTGAATCGTGGCCAGAAGCTGCGCCAGATTTCTCCCGAGATCACCCGCACCGATCAGGGCACCGCCACGGCCCTGGCCGAGTCGCCGCTGGATCCTGATGTGCTCTATGTCGGTACTGATGACGGCTTTCTGTGGCGTACGCGCAATGCCGGTCACGACTGGGAAAACCTGACCGAGTTCACCGCGCCCCCGTCTTCCCCCGTGGACAAGGTCTCCAGATGGGGCCAGGGCGCCCTACGCAAGCTTACTGATATGGTTGGCGGCGGTAAGCCTCCAACCACGCGCCCCACTACCAGACCTTCCGCTCAAACCCAACCCACTACCGCACCGCCGGAGCGTAGCGAGCGGCGGGCGCGCGGCGGGCGGATGCTCGAGCGCTTGATGCAACTCGACGCCAACGGCGACGGCCTGATCCAACGTTCGGAAGCCCCGGAGCGCATGGACCGCCTTTTCGAACGTTTCGACGCCAACGGTGATGATGTTTTAGACGCCGAGGAACTCAAACAAATCAGCCAGCGGCCACCGGGACCTCCCCCCGGCACATCTCGCCGCCGCGCGCCCGGCGAGCCACCGCCTACCAATGGAAATGCCCACCAGGGCACTAACGGCCATACCAACGGCGACCCAGCCCCCGATACGCAGCCAGCCAGCCAACCGGCGTTGGCCACTACAAAACCGTCGGCCGCGTATGGGCCTGATGAAGACCCCATCTCAGGCGAGTGGGAATCCCGCCCGCTCAGCGCGGAAATGCCCCCTGGTCGAGGTGAGTTCACACTGTTGCTCAAACTGGCCCCGGATGGCGCTATCACTGGTATCGTGCGCTCGATGATGGGGGATAGCGAAATTGCTGATGGCCGCTTCGATCGAGACAGCGGACGGCTGACATGTTCCGTTTATACCGACCAGGTGACACTGGATCTCACCGCCATACTCCAGGCGGGCAAGCTGACCGGCAATGTCGAAGTTGGCGAGGGCATATTCGAGTTCGAGTTTGAAGCCACCCGTACCCGGACCGGCGACGTACTCGCCGAGACACAAACCGCCGATGCTGACGATGCCGCCGAGGAGGATGATCAGTATAACTGGCAGCCACTGAGTGCGCTACTACCCGGTCCCCGCTGGGTGAGCTGGATCGAGACCTCGCGCTATCGGGCCGGACGGGTTTATGTAACCTTTGATGCTCATCGCTCAAACGATGATGAGCCCTACATCTTTGTCTCGGAAAACCACGGTCAGACCTGGCGCTCGCTGCGCGCCAATCTGCCCGCGAACGTCGGTTCCACCCGTGTGATCCGCGAGGACATCGAGAATTCCGAACTGCTATACCTCGGCACCGAGTTCGGCGCCTGGATCAGCATCGACCGCGGTAAAAGCTGGACGCGCTTCAATAGCAATCTACCGACTGTCGCCGTGCATGAGTTTGCCATCCACCCCTCGGCCGGCGAAATTGTCGCGGCCACGCATGGACGGAGCTTGTGGATCCTGGACATCACCACTCTACGACAGATAAGTGAAAAAACTCTGCGCGCCACCGCCTGGCTATACGAGCCCAATAGCGTCATCCACTGGCGCCGTGAGCCCAGCCGTGGTAACGCCGGCACACGCGGCTTTGTCGGCGAGAACCCACCCGGCGATGCCCAGATTTACTACTCCTTGTCCGAGGAGGCTCGGAGCGTGACACTTAAGATCACCGACCAGGCCGGCGTAACCATCCGTGAGCTGGAAACCAGTAACGAACCTGGATTACATCACGCCACCTGGGATCTGCGCCGCAAACCCGAGGAGAACCAGCGCCGCCGTGGCCCGCGCCAGGGGCGCCTGGTCCCGCCCGGCAAGTACCTCGTCGAGCTGACCGCGGATCAACGTACTCTGCGGCAGCCCTTGAAGGTGGAAGTTGACCCCACCTACCCCGACTACCAGGCCTGGCAGGTTGAGCAGAACACCCTGCATTCAGATTCCCGGGAACATGAGCCGCCGGATGATGATGAAGCGCTGGTTGATTTCTAAGTAATCCCGGCCGACGTCTTCCGGTTGGGACTGACAATTCCGCTGACTTGCACCAGTTCCTTGGTTTTACTGAGGCGCGGGAAGCCCGGATGACGCATGTCCCTGTGCAGCTTGGCCCTCGACGTGACACCTATCGTCCCGCCGGGCTTGGTAATCGTGACTCGGAACAATCCAGGGCTGGTGCGGTTTACATACCACCATGACCCGAGAATTCTGGCATCGCATGCGTAACACAATTCACCTGGCAATAGGGAGCGCAAAGATGAGTACTCGTAAATCATTGTTATGTGGTGGGTTAGCCGTTCTGCTGGCGGTCACTACCCTGTCCACACCTGCCCGGGCTGACGATGGCCAGTTCACCCTCGCCCGCGCAATTCCCAACGACGTTTTTCTCTACGTGGCCACCCAGCACAATCCCGAACGTGAGTTCCTCGAGGAATACTGGGGCAAAGTGTTCGAAGCCCTCGCCCAGTGCGGGATCGGGGAGGAATTATTGGGCTTGCTGGGCGCAGTGCTCGACGGCGATGAGATGGACGAAGTCGAGCGGTTGAAGGAACGCGCCGCGTACCTGCTGGAGCAGGTCGAATGGAAGCAGTTGATCGGAGGTGAGTTCGTCTTTGCGGAGCGGTTCGACAAACTGTTGCGCGATCCAAAGGGCCGCATCATCAAGATCTTGATGCCGGATATGGTCTGGATGTTCCGCGGCACTCCGGGCAGCACGGAGCAGAACTACGCCGGCCTGGTTGGCATCCTTGACGGCCTCACGGAAGAGATCAACCGGCTGGCCGGTCATGAAGTGCTGACGGTTGAGCGGCTGACGGAACACGGCGCTGAAGTGGCCACCGTGAACCTCCTGGCCAGCGCCTCCGATGCTCCGCCGCTCCCGCTCTCCATCGCCCGGCGAGATGATTTGATCGTCATCACGATGGGTCAGGACATTCGCGCTGAAGTGCTGGGTCTGCTGGCGGGCCAGGGGCCGGCTACAGCCCTGGCCAACGACGCGCGTTTCCAGCAGGCCTTCGCCCAACTACCCCAGGCCGAAGACAGCATGGTCTTCTTCGATCTGCACGCCCTGTTGAAGCCGCTGTGGGAGCTGGTGGAATTCGGGCTCTCCGAGGCGAATCGCTCACGTGACCGTCAACGTAATACCGGTCGCAGCGCCGAAGCCAACGAGATCTCCGGACGGGCGTCAGCCGCCTACCAGACCGGCGATTATGAACAGGCCCTGGAATTGATACAGCAAGCGTATAAGGTCGCGCCGGACGATTCGCGCGTGCTATACAACCTGGCCTGTTTCAGCACGCTCCGCGGCGATAAGGACGCGGGTTTAACCTGGCTCGATAAAGCGGTCGATGCCGGCTTCCATGCCCCCAATAAGATTGCCAGCGATTCAGACCTTGATGACTTACGCGACGATCCGCGCTATCAGGCTACCCTGGCCAAGGCCACCGAGCTGGCCGCCTCGTATGCCGCCAGTGATACCATCATTAACTCAACCAAGAGTGGCAAACTTCTTGAACTCAGCACCCAAGCCTGGAAATCGTACGAACAGCGTGATTACGAGCAGGGCTTGGCACTGATCGAGCAAGCGTATGAGATTGCCCCCGAGGATTCGCGCATCCTGTACTACCTGGCCTGCTTCCATGCCCTGCTGGACCATGAGGACCAGGCCCTGGATTTCCTTGAACAAGCCGTGGCGGGTGGATTTTATGCGCCGGGACACATCTCCAAGGATCCGGACCTGGAGAGTTTGCACGACAACCAGCGCTACGAGGCCGCGCTTACCCAGGCACGCCGGGAAGCCGCCAAGCTCTCCACCAGGCAATCCGCCGATTGGGCCACGATGGCCGGCAAGATCGCCGAACAACTCTATAACGCCGTCGGTGTGCTGGACTACACCGCCGCCGTCGAGCGCACCGATCAATACTCGGTCCACCTGGACTCGATCGCGATGCTGGTGCCCGATGCGCGCAGTCGTCCCATTTACCCGGTTTTCAACAATCCCCACCAACTTGAGAGTTTCGAACGCTACCTGCCCCAGGAGACCATGTCCTTCTCGATCTCGAGCGGTCCTGATTTGCAGGCCCTGTACAATTTCGCCGAGGACACTTTGAAGAATTCCGGCCCGGCCGGCGAGGAGCTCCTGGGCAAGTGGAGCGCACTGCAGGCCGAATGGGGCTTCGACATTCGCCAGGACGTGCTGGGCTGGATCGACAGCGAGTATATCAACGTCACTTTGGCTGATGGGCGCGGGTCGGTCCTGTTGATCAAGGTCACCGATGAGCAGAAAGCTCGGGAGAATGTCTCCGCCGCCCTCGACTTTGCCCTCCAGAAGCTCAGTGAATTGGTCAGCGAAAATCCCATGCTGGCCATGATGACTCTCAGCCGTTCGCCGGCCAGTCACCAGCAACTGGAAGGTTTCGAGAGCCTGACCTTTGCTCTGATGCCCCAACAGCCGGCGATCTGGGGTGTGAAAGATGAATTTCTGATCGTCGGTTCATCGGCGGACGCGGTGCTGTTGTGTCTAAAGACCGCCCGGGGCGAACATCCCAATGTCCGCCAGAACGGTCGGATCATGACCGAAGCGATCTTGCCGGAGGGACCATTTGTCAGCATGAGCTTCACCGACCAGCGCAATCTGGGCGAGGAAATCGCCATGGGCCTGGGCATGGTTTCAATGATGGGCGGCATGATGACCATGGCGATCCCCGATCCGGATGCTCGCATGGTGATCTCCAAGATCACCGGCATGGTCGCCAAGTTGTCGCCGGTCATGCGCAAGATCGATTTCTACAAGTCGACGGCCAGCACCACGACGTTCGACGGCCAGACCTGGTACACCAAGATGGTGACGCACTACGTCTCCCCTGACGAACACGCCAGCGAACAAGCACCATAAATTAGACCCCCCGTGACCTGTCGGAGCGGCCCTCGGCGAATCCCCGCCGAGCCCGCTCCTTCAGTCTTTATATGGCTGTTGGGAATCAATCCTGAAGCCAGCAAGCGGATCACCAATCCCAACGCGCCACGCCAGCCAGCGCTCTCATTCTGAGCCCGACGCGCAAGCGAGGGTTAACGCCGCACTCGCCACATCCAAACGCATCGACCCGTAGGATGCAACTTACTCACCTCCTCCACCCTTTCAGGGCGGGGAGATTGAATAGCGCAATCTCATCCACGGGTTCCGCTGCGCTCCACCAGTGGCAACACGCCTGCGCCCCTGCGGGGCGATTGGGTGACTGATGTATATGAGAGTATCGTACGGTGCGTTTCAACGCACCACTCAGTCACCGTACTGAGTCTAGTAGGCTCTGGTGTGTGGATGCCCGCCGCCGACCACGCCCGTGACATCGCCGCTGTCCCGCATGTGGTGTCCGCTCCTTGACAGTCGCGGCTCTGATCATGGGCTCGGGGACGGATTGGGGGGGCGTTTTGACCCGCTCGCTGGCACTCGGGGCTCGGACCGTATGGTTGCATCTATGATCATTCGGTCGTGGCTTGATTGTCGCGCGGTCGATCTGCTTCAGTCACGTAGGGGTGGCCGCTACGGGTTTGAAACGGGCCGGCTACAACTCGCGGAAGCGGGCGGTGAAGTGGCGTAGGGACGGCGGCTCTTCCACGATCTCCAGTGGGCGCAGGGTGTCGCGCTGTTCAAATACCTCGATGATCGCCTCGACCACGTAGTCGATGTGGCTTTGCGTGTACACCCGCCGTGGAATCGCCAGCCGTACCAGCTCCATCGGCGGCGGCGTGCCGCCCTGGCCGAACATCACGCTGCCGATTTCCGACGCCCGGATGCCCGCGTGCCGGTACATCCCACACGACAACGCTTGCCCCGGAAACCGCGGCGGCGGAATGTGTGGACAAAAATGCTTGGCATCGATGTAGATCGCATGCCCGCCCGGCGGCTCGACGATCTGGACGCCGGCCTGCAGCAACCGTTCGCCGAGATACTCCGTAGCGCGCAGGCGATAGTGCAAGTAGTCCTCGTCCACGACCTCCTCGAAACCCTGCGCCATCGCCTCCAGATCGCGGCCGGCCAGACCGCCGTAGGTCAGGAAACCCTCGGTCAGAATCAGCAGTTCGTCGGCCCGCCGGACAAGTTCCTCGTCCCGCAGCAGCAGCAGGCCGCCAATATTCACCAGGCCGTCCTTCTTGGCGCTGATCGTGGCGCCATCGGCCAGGCCGAACATCTCGCGGACAATCTCGCGCACGCTACGTTCCTGCTGCCCTGGCTCGCGTTTCTTGATGAAATATGCGTTCTCGGCAAAGCGGCAGGCATCAAGAAACAGCGGTAGCTTGTGTTGGTCGCAGACGGCTCGCACGGCCTTGATGTTCTCCAGGCTGACCGGCTGACCGCCGCCGCTATTGTTGGTGACGGTGATCATCACCAGCGGGATGCGGTCCGCGCCGACCTCCGCGATCAACGCCTCCAGCTTGGTGACATCCAGATTGCCCTTGAACGGATGCTGGGCGCGCGGGTCACGGCCCTCGTCGATGAGCAGGTCAACTGCCTGGGCACCGGTGTGCTCGATATTGGCGCGGGTCGTGTCAAAATGGCTGTTATTGGGTACGACCTTGTCCGGCCCACCCACCAGCTCGAAAAGAATCCGCTCGCTGGCCCGCCCCTGGTGCGTTGGCAGGATCTGGTCAAAGCCGGTGATCTCGTTGATCTTGTCGCGTAACACAAACCAACTCTTCGCACCGGCGTACGACTCGTCGCCGCGCATGACTCCCGCCCATTGCAGGCTGCTCATGGCTCCGGTCCCGCTGTCGGTCAGCAGGTCGATGAGTACATTTTCGGCGCGAATCAAAAAGACATTGAAGCCCGCCTCGGAGAGAATCCGCTCGCGCTCTGCGCGCGTGGTCATGCGAATCGGCTCAACCACTTTGATGCGAAACGGTTCAATGATCGTCTTCATGAGCGTCCTTCCGTGATCTCACCTGCGCTTTGAGCGGCTCAGTGGCGCGCTAACACTTCGCGCGGATCCCATTGACGCAGGGCATCCAGGGCATGGTCCGCCGGCTGTCCCCCGAGCCCTGACAGCTCACCAATTTGCATGGCTTCCACCTCACCAGCCTGGTGGGTGGCCACCAGGGCCGTATCATACTTTTGCTGGGTATACTTCGTAAAACCGGCGGCGGCCAGCACGACTACCCCGAAGGCCAGCCACATAATCGCCGCGGTGAATGTCATCCGTACTCGCCAGATACCACGCGGAACCGCGGCACCGCGGTGACCCAGGCCTGATCCGACCACGATAATTAATGTCACACCGGCGGCAATCAGCGGCAGGCGCGGCCAGCCGAGTTCGCTGGAGGCCATCCGCCGCAGGTCAATCGCCTGATCGAAACCTATCAGGTTCAGACCCGCCGGGTATATCGCGATCAGCGCTATTACAGCGGTGATCAAGTTGATCAGAGTCCCGATGTTTTTTCCGGGCGTGGTCAATACAGCCTTGAGACACCAGGGCAAGCCAAGCAGAGTTAACAGAGCCGCTGTTAGCGCCGCGGCGGAAAACCAAACCAAGGCGGCGACGGAGTTGACCAACCTACGATAGTCGTCGGGAGACGTTTTGGGCCCCACGCTCAGGCTGATCAGTGGCACGGTGCCGCCGGAAAGGTGTTTTGAGAGCATAGCCCCAACGTGATAGTTGGCGCGCCAGGTCCGCAGTTCCTGGGCGAGATCGAGCGCGGTTACAGGTTGACCAGTCGCCGCCCACTTATTCAGGCTTTCCGCCAACAACTCGGCGGCCATCAGACGCTGACTGGCGGGTCCCGGTTCAAGCACCCACTGGCGCAGCAACCGCCAGTTGACGAGCTGGCATAGTTCCGCCGATCCGTCGGGCAGGTCACGTCGCTCGGCGGCCAATTGATCCAGCCGCGCGGCCAGGAATTGCAGCCACGGTCCATGCGGATGGCCGAGCGTTGTCTGGGCATAGACGCACGCCGCGCCCGGACCCAGGTTGATTGGCTCGTTCGCCATTACATCCGCGCGATATTCAATTAACTCCGGCAGGAAGTGCGCGAAACTGACTTGTTCCAGACCTTCCAGCACGGGAGCGATGACCGGCCACCACTCGGCGGGAGGTCTGTCCCGCTGTTCGAGGTCGCGCAGCAGGAACGCCGCCAGTTGCAGCCGGCCGAGCTGCGTGTGTCCCAGGCTACCGACCATGTTTTGCAATACGCCACGCTGGGCTTCGTAGACCTCTGGGGCGCGCTGTACGGCGGTGAACAGCGAGCCGACGTTCGCCACGGTCTGGCCTTCACGGGCCTGCGCGGACATGCGGCCTTGAGAGCTCCGCAGCGCTTGTTGCACCATGCGATAGTCGATCCGACTGATGTGCACTCCCGGCAAGTGCAGCCAGACATTTACCGTCACACATGCGGCGACGATGCTGATAACAGCCGCCGCGACGAGCACGACAACCCGCATCCGGACAATTCGTGGTTTTTGCTCAGGCACCGAAGACTTCCGCATTCCCCCTGCTGGTTGCCTTGTTGCCTCTTCACTCCCCATTCATCGCCTGGAACTCGTCGTTGATCGCGAGGCAGGCCTGCATGAATTTCGGCGTGTAGCCGCGTTGCAGGCTGGACTGCACGATCGCGTTGCAGTCCTTCGGCAGGCACTTGCCCGAGAAGCCGCGGGCATCCGGCAGGACGAACGTATGGTCGCGGCTGATGCGCGTGTCCGCCAGCCAGGCTTCCCGCAACACGTTGAAGTCCACGCCATGCGCCTTGGCGATATCGTAAAACTCATTCACGAAGGTGACCTTCATGGCGTAGAAGGCGTTCTCCATGTACTTGCACACTTCCGCGGTAACAGCGTCGCAGAAATAGAAGCGCACGTAGGCATTGTAGTAATTCTTATAAAAGTCCGCCACCTGGCTGGTCAGTTCCGGCTTGCCGCCCAGCACGGCAAAATCGCGCTCGGCCATGTTGCCGAAGATGTGCGCGGGGGTCTCGCCGAGGTACTCCGGCTGGAAGACGATATTGCGTTTGTACTCGACCGAGAGACGGTCGGTCGTGCCCGGGCTGACGGTAGAACGAATGATGATCAGGGGGCACTCGATCCAGGAAACAACTTCCTCGACGATGGAGGTATTGCAGGTGCGGTCCTTGGCCATCGGCGTCGGGACGTTGATGAAACACACGTCGCACGCGTTAACCTCGTTCTTGTCCTGGGTATAGCCGGGCTCGTCCCGCACGTCGTATACAACTGTTTCGGGACCACACAGTCCGCGCATCGCCGTTCCGACCACACCACCGCCAACACATGCTACCTTGGGCTTGGACACGCCGATTCTCCCTCTCTCGTCATTCAAGCTCGCTCGTCAGGATCGCTCCCAAACGATCTTCAGGCCATATCATAGAGTTATTGGATAGCGAATCCCCACGAAACGGTCAAGTCTGCGTGGCGATCAGTATTTTGGCGCCGGAGTAGTCAGCGGCTCGAAGCAGTCGCGGCAGCGCGGCTCGTACTCGGCTGGTCCACCCACGACGTCGTCGCTGATTATGGGAACCATCCGTTGGGAGTGCCGCGCGGGCTGGCCACACACCGCGCAGGCCGTGTGCAAAACATCCACCCGGTCCGCGATATCCTTCAATTCCGGCAGCGGCGTGAGCGGCTGACCCCACATGTCATAATCCAGGCCCACCAGAATGACCCGCTGGCCGCGGTCACGCATGGTCTGGCAGGCCGCGATCAACGGGCGTCCGAAGAAGTGGGCCTCATCCAGCCCGACCACTTGAGCCCCCAGGCTCAGCCGCACCAGTTCCGCCGCGTTCGGTACGGCCCGCGCGGCGAACCGCCGGTGGTCATGCGTGGCTAACTGCGCGTTATCATAACGGGCATCAAGCTCATGCTTGAACGCCATCACAACGTGACCGGCAGTGCGCGCCGCCAACAGCTCCTCAATGAGCCTGGCCGTCTTGCCGGCGAACATACAGCCGCAAATGACCTCGATCCGCCCGCCAGCCACCTGGGCCTGCCGCTCTGACATCCAGTCTTCCTTAACAACCTAATGGGCATGGCGCGTGTTGGGCATCCCACCTCGTTAGAGGTGGAGGACCAGAAAAGGGCACAGATTCGCGTCCCCCACGGCTAAAGCCATGGGGCACCCGCCACCTCGCGTTCACCGGTTCAATCGCACCCAACCGAAGCATCTCCATTTTCTTGGCGTCCTCCGCGCTCTTGGCGTCATGGCGGTTCCCGGCAACGCGCGTCAGTCTGCCGCGCGCAGCCGCTTTGCGGTCTCCATGAACTTTCGAGTACGATCGCCGTCCAGCGCATTTGACCACACGCCGTCAACTTTTAGATACGACCCCACGATGAACACGTCCGCGTACGGCCAGAGCGACGGCAGATTCTCCGGCGTTAATCCCGATCCGATGCAGACGGGGACCTGCACGGCCTGCCGCACTGTCCGGACATCATCGACCGCCGTCGGCTGACCGGTCGCCGTCCCGGTCACTACGAGCCCGTCCGCGCCCACGAATTGCGTGGTCAGGGCCGCTTCCGCCAGGGATACATCCGCCGTCAGGGCATGGCTGGAGTGCTTCTTTTTCACATCCGCGATGATGGCGATATCATCCGCGCCAATCTGCTTGCGATAGCGCAATAATGGACCGGCCTCGGCGGTCGGCATCAAACCCTCATCAGCCACGTGCGCATACGCAAAGTTTTCCACGCGCACAAACTTCGCTCCGCATCCCTGAGCCGCCGCCAGCGCTTCCCGATTGGCCGCCGCCAGGATCTGCACGCCCAGGGGCAGGTCGCTGGCGCGCCGCACGGCTGCTCCTACCGCGGTCATGCCGGCGATGATTTCCGGGCCGACCGTGCCACAGAGGTACGGCAGATCGTGCATGTTCTCGATCAGCAGTCCATCGACTCCGGCGGCGGCCAGCGCGCGGGCCTCGGCTTCCGCCGTCGCGCTAATCTCCGCCAGCGGTTGTTGATGTCGTGGCGTACCGGGCAATGCCTGTACGTGGATCATACCCACCACGACCTTGGAATTGCTGAACAAATCCATCAGTTTCACAGGGTCTCCTCAAGAGGCAATGCACCGCGTCGTTTCATACGGGCACGATCTTACCAGAATCATAGCTCAGTAAGTTACCGGCTGTAACGAAATGTAGAAACCGGGCCATGCCCGGACATTGGCACTATACTGTGCAAACCATGAAGCATCCGATCCGCCGCCAACTTCAACGACTGGCGTTTGTCCTGCTGGCAGCACTGGTCAGCAGCCTGGTGTTTACGGTGCCGGCGTGGGCTGATGTAACCGGCGCGCAGGTCAAGCTGGCCATCCGCAAGGGGGTGCCGGCCGTGCGTTCCATGCAAAACGCCGATGGTACCTGGCCCGAACGTCATCGCCCCGGCGGCGAAACCTGCCTGGCAACGTTGGCGCTGCTGCACGCTGGCGAGGCCGCCGATTCTCCCGCAATCGCCGCCGCCCTGCCGTACATCAGCAGCTTGAGCAACGAGCACGTCTACGTGGTCGCCCTCAAGATCATGGTGCTGGCCGAGATAGATGCGCAAGTCTACGCTCGCGAGATCCGCGCGGCGGCCCAATGGTTGATCAGTGCTCAAACCAGTCAAGGTCTCTGGAGCTATGGTCTCAAGGCCCAGCGCTTTGATCATTCCAACTCGCAGTTCGCCATGCTCGGACTGCACGCCGCCGCGCAAGCTGGGGTCAAGATCCCACAAACCGTCTGGCGTAAGGCCTACAACGCCATCACGCGCAATCAAAACGATGATGGTGGCTGGGCCTACCAGGCCACCGGCAGCAGCTACGGCAGTATGACCGCCGCCGGTGTGGCCGACCTGTTGATTCTCGGCGCGCGTCTGGGCACCGGGCGCGGCATACAGAAGGGGTCCGATCCGAGTTGTGGCCGCGTGAAAAGTGACCAGCCGCTGGCCGCCGGCATGCAGTGGCTGGGACGGCATTTCCGAGCCGATACAAATCCGCGCCGCGAGCGATCCTACGTCCACTACTGGCTCTATGCCGTCGAGCGCTGCGGCATGATGTCCGGTCAACGGTACTTCGGTAAGCACGATTGGTACCGCGAAGGCGCCAACTACCTCGTACGTACCCAAAGTAACAACGGTCTTTGGAACAGCCAGATCGTCGATACCTCCTTCGCCCTGCTCTTCCTGGCCAAGGGTCACAAGTCGCTGCTGATCCAGAAGCTGCAATGGTCCGACGACGATGCGTGGAATCCCGATCCGCGCGGCGTGGCGCACCTGATAGCCTTCATTGGCGACAAGCTCGGTCAGCCGGTCGCCTGGCAGGCGGTTCGCTTTGACAGTCCGCTCGAAGACTGGCTCGCCGCCCCCCTGCTGTATATCCACGGCCGCGAATTCCCGACGTGGAATTCCAACCAGCGGGCCAAGTTGCGCGAGTTTGTCGAACAGGGCGGCACACTGTTATTCGGCGCCTGTTGCGGCCGGCGGGAATTCAGCGATGGCTTCCAGGCTTTCGCGGTCGATACTTTCCCCGAGGTCCCCCTGCACGAGCTGGGTGCCGAGCACGCGGTCTACCATACCATCCACGACTGCCCACCTTCCGGCCTGCAAGGTCTCGATGTCGGCTGTCGCACGAGCGTGCTGTTCCTGCCCAAGGACATTTCATACTTATGGCAGGAAGGTGACGTAGCGGGGGCCAGCAAGTTGGCGTTGGAACTAGGCACTAATATCGCCGCGTATGCGCTGGGCCGCCGACCACTGATCGACCGCCTGGATGTCGTCATCCTGCCGGAAGAGCGCGAGCAGGATGCGCGTCCGCCGGCGCGTGATGCCCTGTTGTTTGGCCAGGTTGTGTATGACAGCGATTGGCGGCCTTTCCCGCGTGCGCTGGTGAATCTGGCGGATTTTCTCCAGCAGGAAGTTAACCTCGACGTGGTCACATCCTACCGCCCGCTGCGCCTGACCGACGCGGATCTTTACACCTGTCCGCTACTGTACATGGCGGGGCACTATGACTTTGAGTTTTCAGCCGCCGAGCGCAGCGCTCTAGCCGAGCACCTGCGTCGCGGCGGATTCCTGCTGGTTGACAATTGTTGCGGCCCGGATCCGTTCGACGCGGCGTTTCGTAACATGATCCGCCAGACCTTCCCTGACTCCGTCCTCCAGCCCCTGTCGGTGGATCACCCCATCTTCCAGGGTACACCTGGCTTCGACGTCACCACCGTCACGTACGGCGCCGACGTCCTGCGACAAAAGCCGAATCTGACCACGCCAGAGTTGTGGGGCCTGGAGATTGAGGGTCGTCTGGCACTGATCTATAGCCCATACGCTTTAGGCTGCGGCCTGGATGGACAGGCGTTCGACGGCTGCTGGGGCCTGACCAGCCCCGACGCCCAACGCCTGGCCGCGAACATCGTGCTCTACGCGCTAACGCACTAAGCACGCCGAGAGCGCACACCCCTCAATCCTCAATCCTCAATCCCCAATCCTCGCTCTTCATCCCCCCGCGATCAAGTCAATAAACGGATCGATATCGTAGGCGTTCACTACCTGGTCGCCGTTGATGTCGGCGGCGGCGATGGTGCAGTCGGGGTAGGTCTCGGCGTAGATGTCTGGGGCGCCGAGGGCCAGCACGAAGGGGGCGATGTCGGCGGGATCGACCGCGCCGTCGCAGTTCAGGTCGCCGGGCAGGCCGCGGAAGATGATGTACAGGCCGCTGTAGTCCGTGGTCGCGTACACGAAGTGCTCGGTCGCCCGGACAAAGCGCCCCGCGTACAGCGTCGCCGCGCCGGTCACCTGCGGGTTCAGCGGGTCGGAGAGATCGAGCTCGAGCAGCCACGTCCAGCCCTCCCACTGCGTAGCCATGTAGACAAATGAGTCCCAGGTGTCCAGCCCGGCGGGATGCAGGGTCGCGAAGTGGCTCAGCCCCACCGGGTTGAACGGATCGGACACGTCCAGCACGAAGAGGCCGACGACATCATCGCGCTCCCCCGCGCGCGCCGGACGCTTACCAGAACACAGCAGCAGGTCGCCGAGGCAGGCGATGTCGCCGCCGCGCGGATAGCCTTCGTACAGTTGGACCGGCGCGGCGGGATCCTGGCTGTCCATGATCCCGGTGTTCCGGGCCGAATAGTACAGCAGGTGCTCTGTTGTGGGAGCGCGCAGGATGGTGCTCGGATCGCTGAAGGTCGGATGACCCCCGACCAGACTGATCTGCTGAGGGTCGCTGACGTCGAAATTGAAGAACACCCCACCACCGGAGGCGTAGCCCAGACCGACGTGGGCGATGTCCCCTTGTACCAGTACATCGGCCGCGAACGTGTCCGCGGGGAACGGGAACTCCCCCAGCAGATACATCGTCGCCCCCGGATCGCCAACGTTGATCACCTGAAAACCGCCCCAGCCGGCGCCCAGATACACCAGGCCGCCGACCACGTCGATCCCCCACGAGCGCGTGTGCAGGCCCAGGTGCGGCGTCTGGTAAACGTCGAGCAGCCGGGGTCGAAACGGGTTCGACACGTCCAGCACGCTGAAGCCGTTGAACAGGTCGGTGACGTACAAGCGGGTGCCGACCAACTCCATCTTCCGCACGCGCGCCGGGGAGTAGACCTTGCCCAGCGGCAGCGGGTCGGTCGGGTCGCTGACGTCCAGCACCAGCAGACCTTCGGCCTCGTCCATGACGTACGCGCGCTCGCCGACCACCTCCACGCCGTACACCAGGCCGCGCGGCTTGTACTGCCCCACGTGCTGCGGGGCGGCGGGATCCGAGATGTCGAGCACGGCCAGGCCCTTGGCCTCGGCCCAGAGGCCGTGATAAGAGGAACCCCCGGCCAGTCGGCGACAAACAGGTAGTCGCCGCTGACCGCCAGGTCATTGCCGTGTAGGAACCCGCCGACGGAGCCCACCACGGCCGGCTGCGTGGGATCGGCGACGTTGACCACGAAGATCACGTCGATATCCACGTCGATATCGTCGATCTCGGCGCTGCAGTAGGCACAGTCCCCGGAGACCTCCAGTTCGTGGATGTCCCAGACGTCGGCCTCGGGCGGAAGCGCCACCTCGCCGACCAGCGTCAGGAGGGGTCCGCGCGCGCCGCGCCGCAGCGGCTGACTGCCGAGGCGGTAAATGCGCACGCCGGTGATCGGGTAATGTACAAGACAGTAGAGGTAATCCCCCAACACCTTCATGGCGTCTACGCTTTGCAGGACGTCGCCCAGCGGCGCGGGAGCCCGCGGGTCGCTGATGTCGAAGGCCTCGATACTATTCGAGTAGCGGAGGAAGGCCCAGGAGCGGTAGGAACCCTGCTCCCGGTACAGCTCGATTTCGTGAAATATGTTATCTCCCGGCGCGCTGCCCGCCAGCCGCGGTCGGGCGGGGTTCGATACGTCGACTACATAAAAACCTCTGGGTAGGTTCGCACCGCGGGGACTCAGCGGGGCGTGGTCAGTGCCTCCCGGCGATCCATGAGGACGCGTTGCGACGAAGACGTGGTCTCCAAGAACCGCCATGTCCGCAATATCCTCTGGCGGGCAGAAGAACGACAACGAGCCCAGGTGCTCCGGCGCCTGCGGGTCTGTCAGGTCGACGATTTCGAGGCGCGGCCCCAGGCCGACCACGCCGATATGCGGCTGATCGGGCAGGAACACCACATCCCCAGCCAGCCCGCCCCATGAGCTACAGATCGGCAGCCGCCGCACCGACCGGTCGGGTTCGTTCGCCAAGCTGGCGGGAGCTGCGGCCAGCAACCCGCCCAGCGCCAGCACCACGACGCGGCGTATGGCGTAAAATCCGACGACCGGTCGACCGCACAACTGCGACGTTTCCGCGCACATGGCGAGTCCTCCCGAAATGAACACACATAATTATATCTCATTGCCACACACCCTGCGAGACTAATGTTGGATACGATCAACATCGCGGGCGGCACGTCCGCGACCTCCGAAGTATCTGCTGGTGCGAGAATCCCTTCTCGCACCCACATTCGCGGGAATCCTCGCCCGCGCGCGGGGCAGGATAGGAATCCTGCTTCTTCGGGGCCGAGATAGGAATCTCGGCCCAGCGGGCACACCAGGAGCGTAACACCCCCCTCAATCCTCAATCCCAGGATTTGCGCAGACCTGGCGTTACGCCCGATAATCCTGATGCTGCCAGTAGCTTCAGCACCGCAAACACAGCTCTCGTGTACCAACATGAAGGCAACCGGAGTGAATGACGATAACCATTGCGTATCACTGCCCCGCGGAGGCTTCCGGTACTTGGTGTGCACCTGTCCTCCGCCGGCTGTTTAGGCAGAAACTGCGCCTCTTGAACACGACAGATACAGAGGATATGTGATGCGCACTTCCGGAATCCTAGCGTTGCCTGTTTTGCTGGTACTCGTTACGTCATTGGCTCCAGGTCAGAGCTACCGGGCCACCGAGCTGGGCACGCTCGACGGTAGCGACAGCCAGGCTTACGCCCTCAACGACTATGGCCAGGTGGTTGGTCGCTCTCATAACCTTGACCAGTTGATGCACGCCTTTCACTGGCAGAACGGCGACCTGCTCGACTTAAATGAAGAGTACAACTGGGGCGCCAAGACACTGCAACTGTACTCCGGCGCGGCCTTCGATATCTCCAATACCGACTACGTCGTCGGCACCACGCAATGCACGCCAATCTCACCAACCGACGAGACCGGCGAGCAGGATATTCTCGGCGGGGCCTACATGCATGCCTGCATCTTCCGTCCAGCCGTGATGTCCGATCTGTCCAGCCCCTACCCCGGCGACGCGGTCACCTACCTGGGCACCCTGCCCGGCGGCTGGCGTAGCCGAGCCACCGGCATCAGCCGCAACGGACTTTTCGTCGTGGGCGTATCCGACGTTGATGGCCATGGCAATGTACATGCGTTCCTGGTCTCGCCCACCAATGGCAACTGGGCCAGTGTGGATGTCACTTGTGAGGCCCCCACTAATCCCACCTTGATCGACCTGGGCACACTCCAGGCACTCGATGAGAACAGTAGTGCCAGTGCCGTAAACAATGTTGGCGAGGCCGTCGGCTGGTCATACAACGCCAGCTACGGATACTCGGCCTTCCTGATTGTTCCGGAGGACATCGACACCGACGGCGACCTGGACTGGTTCGAGGACGACGGCACCGGCGTCAATAACCTGATGACCAGCCTGGGTACCCTGGGCGGCGATAACAGTTGGGCCCGCGACATCAACGACGACGGCTTGGTGGTCGGCGAATCCGACACTGACGACTGGATGACCCACGCCTTTGTCTACGACGGCGAGATGCATGACCTGGGCACCTTGGGCGGTAATGACAGCAGCGCCGCCGCCATTAACAGCACCGGCCAGATTGTGGGCTGGTCAGTCGACGCGACTGGCGCTATCCGGGCGTTCATCTACCAGGACGGCGTGATGACCGACCTGAATGAGCTGTTGCCCAGCGGCTTCCCGGTGCGGCTGACGCACGCGATGGATATCAATGACAACGGTGAAATCGTCGGCTGGGGGCTAGTGGGCGGTGTCGATGGCGCCACTGATATGGCGTTTCTGCTGACCCCCGCTACGTTTAGTGTTGATGGTGGTGACGATGGCGGTACGATCCCGGTTGTTACGCGTACGGACGCCGACCTGGAACCTATTGCCGCCGGCGGCACGGATGACGCCGATCAGACCGACGGAACAGGTGACGGCACTACCGATCTTTCACGGTTGCCGGTGCTGGGACCATTGTATTTCCTGTGCGGCACGGGCTTCACCAGTCTGCTACCACTGACGCTGGCGGGATTGTGCTGCTTGAAGATCGGGTGGCGGCGGCGCTGATTCGCGGTAAATCAGACACCACATCAAACCAATCCAACTATTCCCGCCCGGCATCAGTGCCGGGCGTTTTTATGCGCGTTTCCTCTCACTGGCAATCCAGTTATAATTCGCCGCAGGAGCAAACAACATGCAGATCACCATCAACGGTGAGTCCCGAGATTTTGACCAAGAGCTGACTCTGGCCGAACTGCTTGAACAGTACGAGCTGGTCCCGCAACGGGTTGCTATTGAACTCAACGAACAGTTGGTCCGCCGCGCGCGCTACGCGGAGACCCGGCTGCACGCGGACGACCGCGTGGAAATCGTCACCCTGGTAGGAGGTGGTTAATGGATCCAGCCCCCCTGGAAATCGCCGGCTTTACATTTCGCTCACGTTTGTTTGTCGGGACCGGGAAATACTTGCGCGACGGCGCGCCGGATTATGAGATGATGCGCGCGGCGCTTGAGGCCTCCGGCTGCGAAGTCGTGACGGTCGCGGTCCGGCGCGAGCGGCTATACGACCAGCAGGGTCGCAGTCTGCTCGATTTCCTGGATCTCAAGCGTTACACGATTTTGCCCAACACGGCCGGCTGCTTCAGTGCCGAGGACGCGATCCGCTCGGCGCGGCTCGGGCGCGAGCTGCTCGAAGGCATGGAGAATCCCGGCGCCAAGTGGGTCAAGCTCGAGGTGTTGGCTGATAAGAAGACCCTATTGCCCGATCCGATCGAGACGCTGAAGGCCGCCGAGACATTGCTCACCGAGGATTTCATCGTCATGGCCTACAGCAACGACGATCCGGTCCTGGCCCGCAAGCTCAAGGCCGCCGGCGTCGCCAGCGTCATGCCGCTCGGCTCACCGATCGGCAGTGGTCAGGGAGTCCTGAATCCAAACAATATTCGGATCATCCTTGAGGAGCTCAAAGGTGACGATCCGGATTATCCCGTGATTGTCGATGCGGGTGTCGGGACGGCCTCCGATGTCACCGTGGCGATGGAGCTGGGCGCCGATGGCGTGCTATTGAATACCGGCGTTGCCAGCGCCCAGGACCCCATCGCGATGGGTCGCGCCATGAAGTATGCGATCGAGGCTGGCTACCTGGCCTACCGGGCTGGTCGTATTCCCAGAAAGCTATACGCCACCGCCTCGTCGCCCATGGAAGGCCGAATCGGCAGCAAGTAGCGCTTGGCTTCCGCCACGATCGAAAGTGCCAGTTGTGCAGCCGGGCTATGGGCGAAGCTCGCCGCGATACGCTACGATATACCCATGCAATCTTCATCAGACAGTCCGGCATTCACCGCTCTGAGCGGCTCGGGAAACAACGGAGCGCTGTGCCCGGTGGATCGCCTGCCACGCCGGCGGCGTAACCAGATCTGCATCGCGGTCATTGCGATCGGACTACTTAACTTCATGGTATACACGCTAAGTTACGCCATTCTCGGTGGTGATGCCCACAATGGTTATCGCGGCGTCGTGGAGGAGCCGGACGGCACTCACCACCCGGTCTACGTCATCCGCGGCCATCACGTCCGCGTGCTGGCCGGGCAGGAAACGCAGGTCAGTCGCGGCGTCTGGATCTACAGCTACCTGCATTCCATTACCGTGCCGCTGACCTCCGGAGCCCTGATCATCAGCATGCTGGTCCTGGCCCGGCCGCATATCATTGCCACCATGCGCGACGGCTGGATCAGTGGGCATACGTTCGTAACCGCTTTCGGCACGATCACCATCCTGGCCACGTTGGCGGTCACCGCCCTGTTCAGCGCGCACTTCATCATCCAACTCGGAGGGGAGTAGCAGTGCCCCCAGTGCTGGCCGTCGATTGGCTGCGGCAGAACGGTCCCATCGCCGCCCACTTACCGGGCTATGAGATCCGCCCGCAACAACTCGATATGGCGGCCGCCGTCGTCACGGCTTTTGATGAGCAGCATCACCTGGCGGTCGAAGCCGGCACCGGCGTCGGCAAAACCTTCGCCTATCTGCTGCCGGCCATCGACCAGGTTATCAACCACCAGCGCCGCGTGGTGATCAGTACGCACACCATCGCGCTCCAGGAGCAACTCATCAACAAGGATCTGCCGTTTCTACGGGAATCCTTGGGGGTGGAATTTGCCGCCGAACTGGTCAAAGGCCGCACGAACTACATCAGCTTGCGCCGATTGGCGCGGGCCAGTGAGCGCCAGAAGAGCCTGTTTCGCAGCCGCGAACTGCTGACCACCCTGCACGACATCGAGGATTGGGCCTATGAAACCGGCGATGGCACCCTCAGCGATCTGCTCGAACCGCCCCACCCGGAAGTCTGGGAAAAGGTTCGTAGCGAGCACGGCAACTGCCTGGGCCGCCGCTGCCCGGCTTATCTGACCTGCTTCTATCAACGGGCACGCCGGCGGGCCGATGCGGCCAACATCCTGATCGTCAACCACGCCTTACTGATCTCGGATTTGCTCCTGCGCCGCGAGGGGGCCAGCGTTCTGCCGGACTACGACTTAGCCGTGATCGACGAAGCCCACACGCTGGAAGGTGTGGCCACCGACCACCTGGGCGCTAGCATTTCAAACAGCCAGGTTCAATACCTGCTGGCGGGATTGTTCAACGAGCGTACCGGTAAGGGTTACCTGGGTGCCCTTGGTGACGACATACAACGGCAAGCGGTCATCGCCGCCCAGTCAGCCAGCACTCAATTCTTCGATAGTCTGTTAGCCTGGCAGACAGGATACGGCCGCTCCAACGGCCGACTGGTGCGTCCCAATCCAATCGCCAACTCGCTCTCGCCAGAACTCCGGGCCGTCGCCGGTGTGCTCGAACCGTTGAAGAAGAAGCTCCCGCGTGATGAGGACAAGTATGAGCTGGGAGCATACATCGATCGCGCCAGCGACCTCGCTGAAACACTCGAAAACCTGCTTGAACAGAAATTCGCCGAGCATGTCTTTTGGATCGATGTGGCGACCGACCACGGCCGGCGAGTATCGCTGTGCACCGCTCCGCTCGATCCCGGACCGGTGCTGCGCGAGTTGCTGTTTGATCGTCTGGATAGTGTCGTCTTGACCAGCGCGACCCTGGACGCCGCCCCAGGCGACGATTTCGCTTACTTGCTGGGGCGTCTGGGTTCGCCTCCGGCCAGGACAGCCAAACTCGGTTCGCCCTTCGATTTTATGCGCCAGGTAACCATCCACGTCGAAGCCGGCATGCCCGATCCCTCTTCCGGTCAGCGCTTTAGCACGGCGGCGGCCAAGGCGATTACACATTACCTCCGCCATACAGATGGTCGCGCCTTCGTGCTGTTCACCAGTTACCGCATGCTCGATGAGGTCGCTGAACTGGTTTCCGACGACCTGTCAGCGGATGGCTTTACCCTGCTGGTGCAGGGGCATTCGCTACCGCGTTCGCGGATGCTGGAGAAATTCCGCGAGACGCCCCGCGCCGCCATCTTCGGCACTGACAGCTTCTGGCAGGGCGTGGACGTGGTTGGCGAGGCGCTCTCCAACGTCATGATCGTCAAGCTGCCCTTCGCCGTCCCGGATCGCCCAATGGTCGAAGCCCGGCAGGAACTGATCCGCCAGCAGGGTGGCAATCCGTTCAACGATTACCAGCTTCCCGAAGCGGTCTTGACGTTTCGCCAGGGTTTCGGACGCTTGATCCGTAGCCGGAACGATACGGGCATCGTCGTGGTGCTTGATCCGCGCGTGGTCACCAAGTCCTACGGCGGTAGCTTCCTGAAAAGCCTGCCGCCCTGCCGCATGGAGACTTCTCAACAGCCGTGGTAAGTTGGGCAGCTACTCGGACCGGTTTGTAACCGGTCTACGCGAGATGCAAAGTGCTACTCTTCCACGGCCGACACGGAGGTCGGACCGCTACGGGTTTAGCCGCCTGAGGCGGATGCGGGGGGATATTGATGGTTGTTCAGCAACTCGAAGAACGTGCCCGTCGCCGAGCACAGGTACGCGATATTGCAGCCCACCTGACTGGTAAGACTGGATATTTGCACTTCCTGGTTGAAGATCGTCTGTCTGCGGGTCAGCAGATCGTCGATGTTCAGTTCGCCGCCGGCGTACTCGCGCAGGCCCTCCTGGTAGTCCTCCTCGTAGAGTTGGAGGCTCCCGCGCAACTGGTCGCGGCTGACACCGAGAGTATCGATCCGCACCAGCGGTTCGAGCGTGTCGGCGTAGATCAGGCTCTCACGGGCGGTGATGGCCTGCTTGAAGCGCAAGATGCTGGCGCGCGCCTGCCGCTGGAGACTGCTCGTCACGCGCGCGTCGACCGCGCTGACTTCCACGCCGGCCGAGACCGACCAGTCCGTGTTGCTGGCGCGCGTGCCACGCCCCCGCAGATCACTCTTGCCCGACAACAATAAGGCCACGTCCCACTTGCCGCGCCGCGCCAGGTCGAGCTGCACCTCGGCGTTGCGCATCGAGTTGCGCAGCGTCGCGATCTCCGGGTCCGTCTCGATGCTGACCAGCCGTAGTTGCTCGTGCGTCAGCCCCTCAAAAGGGTTGAAGTACGCGTCGTCCAGCTCTACCGGAACCTCATACGGCAAGCCACACGAGTTCTTCAGGCGCGCCAACTCGATCTCGTATTGGCCGGCGAGGTTGCGCGCTTCCGATGTCGCGTGAGTCAGGTCCGCTTCCACCCGCCGGCGATCAGCCGCCGTTTCGCGGCCCGGGATCGCATCCAGCGTCGCCAGCAGCTCTTGCAGATCATCACGCCAACGCGCACTGGCCGCCACGCGGCTGCGCAAGTCGACCACCCAGTAAAACTTGACGAGCGCGCTTTGCAGGCGGCTGCGCACCGACTTGATGTAGTCAAGCTGCGCGTCGTTCAGCTCATTCTTCCGAAAGATGTCATCACTGGTGCGTTCCAGCTTCTCACGCGATTCCCATAAGGGATACCGCACACTGGCGGCAGCATATGGCTGGTTGCCGAAATCACCGTCGTCCAAGGAGTTTTCCAACCCGCCGGCGATACTCAACTCCGTCGTATCAAAAAACTGTTTGTCCACGCCAAACTCGATGACGTGCTCGCGCTCGCGTTCGCCGATGCGATCGCCGATGTCAGCGTCCATGGTCCGCGACTCGCCATAGGTGTTGGTCGTGCTGATCCGGGGAGTCAACTGGTCGTTTGAAGTGTAGAAGAAATCGTAGCGGGCCTCCTCGGCCTTGAAGGCCTGGAAGCTGGACTTGATGTCCGGTTGGCGGTTGAACGCCAGGCCTATCAGCGAACGAGCCGAGAGCACGACCGGTTGCCCGGCCGCGTCTGGTTCCTCCGGCGTGGTTGTCATGGCCGCGGTCGAGGTCTTAGGTGCTGGCAGGGCGACGCGGTCTTCCAGATGCGCTGAAGGTGTCCTGCCATTACAGGCGGTTAAACACAAAACCAGCGCCAGCGTTGGTACTACCAGCCCCGTGCTACTGCTCCTGTGCGATCTTCCGTGATGCATGTTCCTGCCTTGTCTGGTAAGTGCGTTTGTGGCAGGACGGCCACACACACAAACGGCCGCCATATCCGCGACTTACCCCATCATAACAATGTCCAACTATTTTTTCGCCACCGCCGGGCGCGATACGGCTGCCCCGTCCTTTTAGCACCGGGGACCGACGTTACGACTTTCAGCGCTTCCGCTTCCTGGCACCGGTTTTCCCCCCGGCTTCCCGCCGGTGACGCCACTCGCACGCCGCGTTCTTGTTCACCAACTCCTTCAGCTTCTTGCACCAGACCCCCGCCATTGTCCGGCAGATCCCGGCCGTCTCCGCCGGCGGAAAATCCGCGAATGGGCATTCATAGTCACAGTATTCAGAAGTCTTCGCGCTCATCTTCGCCCTGCCAACACACTCCCGCCGCCGGTAGCGGCCGGGCTCCGTACCGGCCGAACTGTCCGGTTAAAAACCGATTTACAAGTGTAGCGAACAGCGGCTCGCTGACCAGCGGACGTCACTGTATTATTCACGATCCACACGGCCGTGCTACCTGGTGGCATGATACCCAGCTATTTTTACTCTTTTGCGTATTCAAACGTGAACCACCCGTCACCCAGGACGGATAGTTCCATGGGTGTCACTGTCACCTGCCCGTCCGGATCGTACAGGAACCCCCACCCTGAGCGAAAGAAACCGCCCGTATCCAGGAACACCGCACGCTCGTCGGGGAATACGGCGACTTCGCGCACGTGGTAGTCGCCCACTTGCTGCCCATACAATTGGAACGCCGCATAAGGCCATTCCAAGTCACAATCCTCGAATGCGGGAGCTAAGGTCGCGCTCTGTAGTAGCCTTGCGGCCGTACCTTCCAGAGCGGCGCGATTCGCTGAGAAGCGCCAGCGCAGCAGCCCGTCCGTCTGCCAGGCCACAATCGTCGCGATGATGAGCAGACCCGCCACATACCAACGCCAGTCGCGCGCTCGAAAACACCGGTTATGAACACAGGCGATCATGCGAGCGATGTAGTCACCTCCCAGCAGGAGGATGCCGCCCGGCCAGATGACGCAGAGCCCGAAGAACAGCCACGGAATGCTGCCGGTGAAGAGTAATTGTTTCAGTCCGCCCGGGAAGCTGCGCGCATGCGCGACGAACGCACAGATGATCACCAGGGCCGTGATTTGCCAGAGCCGCGGCGGTCGCGCCAGCCAGCGCTGAGCTGTTGAACTTGAGCGCTGGATATCGTCCTTCGCGGTGTTCGCCGGGCACTTGTCAGCGACACCTTGGGGCTCATTAGAGGAATCGTCAGTCACAATCACCCGCGGCCCTCCGTCTCGTGTGTGACCAGGGAAATATGGTAAACCGCCGTTTTATTCTGTCGTTGTCATCGACGCCGGTGTCACAAGTTTCATATTTTACCACAGGTGGAACACCCACGTGTACCTGTCGGGATGGGGATCTGTCAAGGATACTGCCAATGGATGCAGGATCGGCCCTCGAGGCGGCCGCTACAGCAATTCTCACGGCCGAGACGGCTTTGCTACACCTTAAAGCTTGAAGCTGGACGCCAGGGTAGCCAACGAGACGCGGGCCACTACTGTCTGAAGACGGCGACAGCCGATGAGACACGGGCCGCTACAGTGAAACATCATGCGAACAAAAACACACCGAGCGGCTGGTGGGGTGGGCCACAGCCGCTCGGATGTCTTTGTGAGAGTTTCCGGAGTGTTTGGAGGATTCGGATAGCTTATGCCGGCATGGCCAGCACGCGGTTTTCGATTTCGATCTTCAGCTTATGCAGGGCGCGGTTTTGAATCTGTCGCACACGCTCCTTGCTGACGCCCAAGGACGCACCAATCTGCTCCAGCGTTGGCCGCTTCTGGGAAGCTTCATCAGCGGTCTGCTGATCCAGGGCGAAACGCTCCTTGATCACCAGCTTTTCAACCTGGCTGAGATCCGCCATGTTATTCGCCAGGATCAGGCGCAGGCCATCGACACAATCCTCGTCATGATCCCGCCGCTGCTGTTCCTGAAAATCGCTACGCTCGAAGGACGAGTCATACGCCATTGGAAACTGGTTGTAATAGCGCGTGTTGCGCGTGTTCTGGCGCACGAAGCTACTCATGATGGCCCGGCAGGCGTAAGTACTGAACTTGAAGCCGCGCGACACATCAAACTTGTCAACGCAGCGCATCAACGCCAGATTGCCCTCGCTGATCAGGTCGCTCAGTTCCACCCCGCTTTTGCGGGTGCGCCGGGCCCTCGCGATGGCCAGCGAGGTATTGACCTTGACAATTGCGTTACGCGTATTCAACGCCTGGCGCGCCCAGTGCAGCAGATCCCGCGCTACCTTGGCCGGCAGTCGCTGGCCCCGATGAGTCCGCAGAATCTGCATCATGCGGTAGCGGCAGTAATTGAACCTCAGGAACAGATTGCGCTCTTCCTCGGCGGATAGCACGCGATGCCGTGGGAGCGTCAGAATGTCAGCGGAGATACTGAGCTTGCCAGACTTCTCGTTCGTCAGCTCCCAGTCTTCCGACAAGGGCCGCATAAGTCGCCGGGCCGCGGTAGCTCGGCGGAACATCGGATTGAAAACACACTCGCTTTCCTGGTTGAGCGTATCCTCCAGTAGTCGACGATCCGCGGCTGGCAGGTTTGCCAAATATCTGGCATTAAGTGACTTAACCCGCGGCTCCAGGCGCCGCAGATTGGAAGGCTTGGCGGCCTCTTTCTTGATTGTGGTGGTCTTATTCATAACTATCACGCGTCCATAAGCTCTATAGCTCACATCCCTTTATACGGATACCAGTGACCGGCGGTGCGGGCATATTGTACCATATTTATACTAATAGCGTCATGGCTATCTGGTATGGGCAGGGTTGCTTGCTCCGCCGTGAGCGGTTCAGTGGCCGCCACAGGCTTCAGACTATAGCCAATCCTGATCGTAATTGTATTTGAGACAGTACTTTGCATCATTTACCTCCTGGGAGCCACACCGGCTCGCCGGCTATTCCGAGGACTCCGAAGTCGCTCGTGCCTCTCTTATAGAACCACTTGAGGACCGCGGGTTTCACACTGGTTACATGAAGCAACAGTTAGGAAATGAGAATTGTTCCTGGTAGGTACTAATTTCGTGCGATTTATCGTGATGTAATACTCTGAGTCAGGCTGCGGGGATATCTCGGCGGCAAAAACGCCACATCCCCAGCATCCACCCCAGCGCCGCCACCGTGCCCAGCACCAGCATATCGCTCAGTGGCCAGTCCTCTGACCGAATGCAGGGTAGCGGACGGTAGTAATGCAGGATTCCCAGGAAAGCGACGCGCTCCGCCGCCGGCCAGAGCATCGCGATGAAATTCAACAGCACTGATGCCAGCACAATGGCTAACACCGCCGCGATCGCGTTGCCCCGGCGGATCACCAGGCCCGAGACGAATACTGTCAGGCCACCGACACATAGGTACAGCAGCCAGAGATTCACGCTTACAACCATCAGGCGACCGAAGTTCACCGGTTCCCACAA
Source organism: Planctomycetota bacterium (assembly GCA_043820985.1). Lineage (GTDB taxonomy): Bacteria > Planctomycetota > Phycisphaerae > UBA1845 > Fen-1342 > JAAYXS01. The sequence continues at coordinate 46,731 of JBDRDH010000127.1, read as the reverse complement.
CGGGCACCACCGCTCGCCGATCCAGATCCCGATCAGTGGTCCCAGGCATACTGGGATACCCGCCAGCACCCACACGCTGGAAGTACCCAGGAATATCGCTGCTCGCGAGGATGGTAACGAGAGCAGCAGGTCAGCCGTTCCACGATCGATCTCGCCAACCGTTGTCCGGGTACAGAGCGTCACCAGGATCGCCCAGGTCAGGGCATATACAAACGGATGACCGAAGCCAACCGTCATCAGACCGGTCGGCGTCAGAGCAGCCGCCAGATCAGCCCCCAACAACACGCGCATGAAGTCACGCAACAGTGGTCGTTCCAGCCACATCCTGGCGGAATCCGCCGGCAATTCCGACAGCGCCCGCACGACCAGCATCTCAAAAGAGATCAGTGCCAGAAATGCCACCACCAGCAACATCCACGAGTCACGCCAGGACTTGTGGATCACGGCGGCAATCATGCAATCTGCTCCACCGCCGCATCCGTGTAATACGCCATAAACAGATCCTGCAAGTCCGGCTCCCCAATCGTGACATCCTCCACGTCGCAACCTGCCAACCAATCGAGTAAGGGGCCGACATGTCCGGCCCAGGTTCCGGCGACGTGATTATCAGCCTGATACAAAATGCGGAGGCCGTCGGGCGAAGTATAGGGAAGAGGCTGGTGACGATCGAACTGGACCTCCACGTGTCGCACGGCGGCCTGTTGCAAGGTCTCGATGCGGCTTTGCTCAACCAGGTACCCGTCCCGCACAATCGCCACGTGGTCGCACAATTCCTCCACCTCGGACAGGGTATGGCTGGAGAAAAGCACTGTCCGGCCTTCGCGGGCCACCTGTCGCAACTCCTGGTACAGCGTTTTCCGCACGAGCGGATCCAGCGCGATGGTTGGCTCGTCCAACACTACCAGCCGCGGCTGATGCATTAAGGCTTGTATTAATCCCAGCTTCTGCTTCATCCCGCGCGAGTAGTCCCGCACGCGCATGTCCAGGTTCAGATCAAAGGCTTCCGCCAGCCGCTTTATGCCACCGTCCACGGGTCTGCCACGGGCGCGATCGAGGAAGGCCAGTGTGGCGCGTCCGGTCATGTCGTCATAGAAGCGCACATCGCCCGGCAGATAACCGACGTCCGCGCGCACGGTCGAACCTTTCCGCCAAACATCCTGTCCCAGGATGCGCGCTTCGCCGGACGAAGCTCTGAGTAAACCCAGCAGGATTCTGATCGTGGTGGTCTTACCGGCCCCGTTGGGACCCAGGAAACCGAACAGGCAGCCCTGGGGAACCCGCAGATTCAGTCGGTGCAAAACCTCTTTGTTCCCGTACGACTTGTATAGATCGTGAGTCTGGACCGCATCCATCTCCGTATTAGAGTAGCTAGCAGGCTGGCTGGCAACGTCGCCGGACAGATGAGAGTTCAAGCTATCTGCTCTGTCTTGGCGGCACCTTTTTCCTTCTTTTTCTCCGCCGCGCCACTTTGGGCGGCAGTACTGGATGTGGATGCTTCCGGCTTGTCTTTGGTTTCTGAAGAAGTGGAGCTGCTCTTATCCGCTTCCGCGGATTTCTTGTATGCCGCACTACGATAGTCGGTTTGGTAGAAGCCCGAGCCTTTGAAGATGATACCGCCACCACTACCAATCAGGCGATGCAGTTTGCGCTGCGTGCACTCCGGACATTTCTTGAGCGGGCGCGCCGTGATCGACTGGAATTGCTCAAACTCGTGTCCGCAGGCCTCACAACGATATTCATAGGTCGGCATTGTTACTCCTCGTCGGTGGCCTCGTCGGTTTCATCCCGCTCCGCCTGATCCGGCGCGGTCGGGTTACCAGATACGATGACACGACTGTGCCGCAGCACGCGCTCGTGCATCCGGTAGCCACTAGCATGTTCCTCGATCACGGTACCGGCGGGGTGCTCCGCGCTGGGCTGTTGCAGCATGGCCTCATGCAAGCCCGGATCGAAGGGCTGTCCCAGTGCCTCGATCGGTTCAATATGGCGCCCCTTGAGCACCTTCAGAAAATGCTCGTATACAATGCGCACGCCATCGGCTATCGCCGTGGCATCACTGCCAGCCTGCACCGATTCTCGTGTGCGCACCAGGTCATCCAGCACTACCAGCAACTCGCGGGCGAAGTCAGCTTCGGCGTATTTGACGGCTTCGGCCAATTCACGCGCGGCCCGCTGCTGCTGATTGCGTTGTTCAGCCAGCAAACGCAGTTTCTGCTCGCGCAGGTCCTCGACTTCACACCGCAACGTCTCCAGCTCGTCGGGCGGCTCGGTCACACCCTGAGCTTCGTCTTCAGCTTCGGCCGTGACCCGTGGTTCGCGATCATCCTGATCCGGCTGTTCTTTTGATTTTACGTCGTCCATCGCCGTGCCATGCTCTCACTGACTCATCGAAACCAACGTGGCGCTCACTCAATCGGCGCCGTTCGACTGTCCGGTCAGGTATTCCTTGACCCGCTCAAAGAAACCCTTGGATTCCGGTAAGACATTCTGGTCCTCGGTGGCCGCGAAGCGCCGTAGCAGATCTTTCTGCTCGCGGCTGATCCTCTTGGGGATTTCAATCACGACCTGCACGATCTCATGCCCGCTCTGGCCACTGCGCAGGTTGGGCAATCCCTTGCCATGCAATTGAAATACCTTGCCGTGCTGCGTGCCGGGTGGGATGCGTAAGGAGGCCGTGCCGGTCAACGTGGGCACCTCGACTTGCGTTCCCAAGGCGGCCTGGGTAAAGCTGACCGGCAGGACGCACAGCAGGTGGTCGCCGTCGCGTTGCAGGAACTCGTGCGGTCGCACACGCACCTCGCAGCGCAGATCACCCCGCACGCTACCAACCCGGCCGGGCTCGCCCTCGCCACGCACGCGTACACTCTGACCGTTATGAATGCCCGGCGGCACCTTGACGTTCAGTACCCGTTCGCGCATCGCCCGACCGCTGCCCTGGCAAGCCGTGCAGGGTTTCTCAACCGTGTCCCCCCGTCCATGACAGGTTGGGCAATCGGTAACTGTACGGGTCGTGAAAAAACCCATCGAAGTCTGACGTTCAACCTGGCCATAACCACCGCAGGTATCGCAGGTGCGCCGCTGAGTGCCCGGCTCGGCGCCCTGGCCGCCACACCGCTCACAGAAATCCGCTCGTTCGAAGCGCAGGGTTTTCTCGACGCCGGTAGCCACATCCTTCAGATCGATTTCGACAACCGTCTGGATATCGATACCGTGTTCGGCCCGCCCGCGCGCCCGGCCCATGCCTCCGAAAGCCCCACCGAACAGGTCACCAAAGATGCTGAAGATGTCCTCGACGCCCATCCCGGAGAAGTCGTGCATGCCAACTCCGTTCAGTCCGGCATGGCCGTATTGGTCGTAGCGCGAGCGCTTCTCGGGATCCGATAAAACCTCGTAGGCCTCGGAAGCTGCCTTGAAACGCGACTCGGCATCAGGCTCCTTACTTTTGTCCGGGTGGTACTTATGCGCGGCCTGGCGATATGCCCGTTTGATCTCCTCGGGCGCGGAGTTCTTCCGGACACCGAGGACTTCGTAGTAGTCTTTCTTCTGGGCCACGCCGCGTCCTGTTCAATCAATACCGCGAACGATCCACTCGATTCCCGGGAGCGTTTATACCGCGCTCCTGAATCAAAGAACTATACGAGCGGATGGCACGGTCAGGCGCCTGCCTGTCCGTGCCACACCGTATTCTATACATCAAGTGGCGCTAGTGGGTGGCGCCGTCGATGTCCTTATGCTCGTCTTCCTTGTACTCCGTACAGAGTACGTCAGTCGTCAACATCAGGCTGGCCACACTGGCGGCGTTCTGTAAGGCCACGCGCGCCACCTTGGCCGGATCAATAATACCAGCCTCGAGCATGTCGACATACACGCCCCGACCAGCGTCGTAGCCGATGTTGCCGCTCTGGGACAGAATCTCATTGATTACAACGCCGCCATCAACGCCAGCGTTCTCGGCGATCTGTCGAGCTGGTTCCTCCAGGGCCCGGGCCACAATCTGGTAGCCGATGGCCTCGTCGCCTTCAATCTTGCGGCCGGCGTTTTGTACCATCTTGATGGCCCGCAGGTAAGCCACGCCGCCACCGGGGATGATACCCTCTTCGGCGGCCGCCTTCGTGGCGTGAAAAGCGTCTTCCACCAGGTCTTTGCGTTCCTTGACTTCGATCTCGGTAGCGCCGCCAACGCACACCACGGCCACGCCGCCGGTCAGCTTGGCCAGCCGTTCCTGGAGCTTCTCGCGATCGTAATCGCTGGTGGTCTTGTCGATCTGCTTGCGAATCTGTTCGATGCGGGCCTCGATGTCCTTCTTCTTGCCGCCGCCCTGCACGATAGTCGTATTATCCTTGGTGATCACAATCCGTTTCGCGCGGCCCATCATGTCAAGTTCAATACCTTCGAGCTTCAGGCCCTGATCCTCACTGATGAACACGCCCCCGGTCAGCGCGGCGATATCACCCAGCAGGGCCTTGCGCCGATCGCCAAAACCGGGCGCCTTGACCGCGCAGACATTCAGCACGCCCCGCAACCGGTTGACCACCAGGGCCGCCAGGGCCTCGCCCTCGACGTCCTCGGCGATGATCAGCAGCGGCTTGCCAACGTTGGCGACTTTCTCGAGCACCGGCAGCAGATCGCGCAGCGATGAGATCTTCTTCTCGTAGATCATGATCTGCGGATCGTCAAGCACGGTCTCCATGGCCGTGGGATTCGTGATGAAGTAGGGCGAGATGTAGCCCTTGTCGAACTGCATGCCCTCGACGTGCTCCCAGGTCGTTTCGAGGCTCTTGCCCTCCTCGATCTCGATCACGCCGTCCTTGCCGACCTTCTCGAAGGCCGCCGCCAGCATCTTACCGACTTCCATGTCGCCGTTGGCGCTGATGGCCGCGACCTTGGCGATGTCGTCCTTGCCGCGGGTCTCGCTCGACTGGCTCTTGATACTCTTGACCACGATCTCGACCGCAGCGTCGATACCGCGCTTCACCGCCATCGGATGCGCCCCGGCGGTAATATTCTTTAGGCCCTCGGCGAAGATGGCCTCGGCCAGAACCGTCGCCGTGGTAGTGCCATCACCAGCCACGTCGGATGTCTTGCTGGCCACTTCGTTAACCAGCTTGGCACCCATGTTCTGGAAGGGCTCGGCCAGCTCGATTTCCTTGCTGACGGTTACGCCGTCCTTGGTGATGCGCGGCGCGCCCCAGGACTTTTGCAGCAAAACGTTATGGCCAACCGGGCCCAGCGTGGATTTGACCGTCCTGGCCAGTTTGCGCACCCCGGCCAGCATCTCGCTGCGAGCACGATCGGCGTAGATTAGTTGTTTGGCAGGCATGTTTGCTCCTTGAAATAGCGAATTGCGAAGAGTGCGGGATAGCGTCGTTTACTGGCTTTCGCTATTTGCTATTCGCCCTTCGCCATTCTCCTTAGTCCTGAATGGCCAGGATGTCACTCTCGCGCAAGATCACATAGCTATCGCTCTGGACCTCAACCTCGGTTCCGCTGTACTTGCCGTAGATCACCCGGTCGCCGACCTTCACCGACATCTGGCCGCGCTCGCCGCTTTTTTCCAGCAGCTTGCCGGGACCGGCGGCGATAACCTTTCCGATCAGCGGCTTTTCGCGGGCACTGTCCGGCAACACGATCCCGCCGCGCGTGCGCTCCTCGGCCTCGAACGGTTCAACAACAACCCGATCATCCAACGGACGAATCTTCAACTTCTTAGCAGTAGCAGTGGCCATATTTCTATTTCCTCGCTCTCTTTTGAAAACCGCCGGCAACCCGCTCAGCAACAGGCGGGGGACGGATTAATTCGATGTTTTCCTAATTCGACATTCTGAATTCGCTACTCAACTCGCGGCACTACATCATGCCACCCATACCACCCATGCCATCCATATCGTCCATGTCTGGCATGCCGACATGGCCACCTTTACCTTTTTCCTTGGGCTTCTCGGCGACGAGACAAGCGGTTGACAGCAGGATGCGGGCTACGCTGGCGGCGTTCTCCAGGGCCGAACGAACCACCTTGGTCGGATCGATGATGCCCATGCGGAACAGGTCGCCAAATTCGCCAGTGGCGGCATTAAAACCGAAGGCCCGTTCCTTCTCTTCAATCTTCTTCAGCACGACAGCGCCTTCGTAGCCGGCATTACTGGCGATCTGTTTGGCCGGAGCGGTTAGCGCTTTCCGCACGATTTGCACGCCGACCTTTTCCGACTGGCCCTTGATTCGCAGGTTGTCCAAGGCGCTCAGGGCACGCACCAGTGCCACGCCACCGCCGGGTACGATACCTTCCTCGATCGCGGCGCGGGTGGCGTGCAAGGCGTCCTCGACGCGGGCTTTCTTCTCTTTCATCTCGGTTTCGGACGCCGCGCCGACATTGATCTGTGCCACGCCACCGGCCAGCTTGGCCAGCCGTTCTTGCAGCTTCTCGCGGTCATAGTCGCTGGTGGTCCCCTCGATTTCCCGGCGAATCATTTCGATGCGGCCCTTGATGTCACCACTGTTGCCAGCCCCCTCGATGATCGTGGTGTTGTCGGAGTCAATCCGGATACGCTTGACCTGACCCAGATCGGAAATCGTGACGTTATCCAGTTCGATACCCAGATCCTTGAAGATCGGCTTGCCGCCGGTCAGGATCGCGAGGTCTTCCAGCATGGCCTTGCGGCGATCGCCATAGCCCGGGGCTTTAACCGCCGCCACTTCCAGAATGCCACGCAGCTTATTAACTACCAGCGTCGCGAGAGCTTCGCCTTCGACGTCCTCGGCGACGATCAGCAGCGGGCGCTTGGCCTGGGCCACCTTCTCCAAAAGCGGCACAAGTTTGGTGACGCTGGAAATCTTGTCCTCGAACACCAGCACGAAGGCCTTGTTGAGCACACATTCCATGTCGTCGGCGTTGGTGACGAAGTGCGGGCTCAGGTAGCCGCGATCGAATTGCATGCCCTCGACGACATCCACATTCGTGTCGAGACTCTTGCCCTCCTCGACCGTGATCACGCCATCCTTGCCGACCTTCGCAAAGCAGTCCGCGATGATCTCGCCGATGGTGCGATCGTTGTTCGCCGAGATGGAGGCAATGTTGATGATGTCATCCGCTTTATCGGTGGCCAGTTTCACCGGTCGGGCCAGTTCCTTAAGCTGGGCAACCACGGCCCGCACCGCCGCCTCGATCCCGCGGTTAATGCTGTTGGAATCATGACCGGCGACAACGGCCTTGAGACCCTCGCGGTAGATGGCCTCGGCCAGCACCGTGGCGGTCGTGGTTCCATCGCCAGCCACTTCGCTGGTTTTACTGGCGGCTTCTTTCACAAGCTGCGCGCCCATGTTCTCATACTTGTTGCTGAGCTCGATCTCTTCGGCGACGGTCACACCATCTTTGGTCACCGTCGGGGCGCCCCAACCTTTGTCCAGGACCGCGTTCCGCCCACGCGGACCAAATGTGCTCCGGACCGCGGACGCCAGTTTCTCGACACCGGCTAAAATGGCGTCCTGGGCTTCCTGTTCGAATGCCAGTTGCTTTACCGCCATGCAAACTTCTCCTTCATCTATTCGCTGACTGCCATTTAGGCATGGCCTGACGTAGCCCCACGCAGCCGACGCACCGTCGCTGCCTGTCTGACTGGTATAAGCAATTGCAATGCCAAAGCGGACGTTCACCACATTCGCTCATAACTGTAACCAAAGGCAATAATTACGGCATATCCGCCCCAGACCCGCAGGCCCCCTGACCCGCCACACTGACCGATGTTCCGTGCCAAAGTGACAGCCCCAGCAGGTTTGCGTCTGGCTGAGCAAACGGCTATCGTGAGCGGCCGACCGGAGTGGCGGGTGGCTGAAGGCGGTCTGGCCTCCCGTGTCAAGAGATCATGCGTCACGATACGTGATATCCGAATGATGCGTGTCTCAGGGAACGGTCATGACACAAGAACCATAAGTGTATGAGCAGCAACACCTTAGACAACTCAACCCCCACCGCCAACGGCCTGTTGGCCCAACGCGAGGCGAAACCATCCAAGCAGCAGGCGCGGCGGGCGTTCTGGCGGATGCTCAGCCTGGTCTACCCGCATCGCCGGGCGATGACGCTGGGCATCGTGCTCGGCCTGGGGGTGGCGTTGACCTACGCCGGCACGCTGGGCGGCATGCTGCCTGTGTTGAAGGTCATCGTCAGCGAAGACAGCCTCAACAGCGCGATGCTCGAAGCCGCTGACGAGGGACAAGGTTGGTATGCCCCTCTACTTCGCCGGTTCGCGGGGTTGTTCCCCTCCGGCAACTCGCCCCCGGAGCGCATGCAGACGTTGATGATTCTGATCGGCACGCTGATCGGTCTGAACCTGCTCGGCAATATCCTCCGCTGTCTGTCGCAGTACCTGGTGCTCTACGCGTCCAACCGCATGGTCATGGACCTGCGCCGGCACATGTACCGCAAGGCCCTGCGCGTCCCGATGACCGAACTCAGCGGCGACGTTTCCAACCGCGTCAGCCAGTTCATGTCCGACGTGCGCGAGGTTTTCCTCGGCATCGTGACACTCTTCGGCAAGGTCGCACGCGAGCCGCTCAAGGCTATCTGTGTACTGGCGGTGGCGTTGGTGCTGGATGTACGGCTGACGCTGGTGGTGATCGCCATCGCGCCGATAGCCGTCGGCGTGTTGTGGTACTTCGGTCGCAAGATTCGCAAGGCCACCATTCGCCTGCTCCAGGGCTACGGCCTGATGCTCGGTAGCCTGGAGGAATCGCTCCAGGGCATCGATACCGTCAAGGGCTACGCCCGCGAAGGTCACGAACGTAAACGCATGTGGCAGCTCGAACGCCGCATGTTCAAGCACCAGCTCCGCCTGGCCTGGATCGAGGCCGTGGCGTCGCCCATGATCGAGGTCGTTGGTGTGATCGCTACGTCGGCCGGTGTTGTCTGGCTGGCTGGGCGGACGTTCCGTGGCGAAATCGAATCGGCCCACTTCATCACGATGGTTGGCCTGCTGGCCGCCATGCTCGACCCGGTGCGCAAGATCGCCAACGTCTACAACATGGTGCAGCGCTCCGGGGCGGCGGCGACACGCGTGTTCGACTTTCTCGACACACCCGAAGAGCACTCCCCGCCCAACGCCCGTACGCTGCCCGGCGACGGCCCACGCGCCGTTACCTTCGATGCCCTCACCTACCGCTACACGCCCGAGCAGGAACCGGCGGCGCTGAATCATGTGTCGCTCGAAGTGCGTCCCGGCGAATGTCTGGCAATTGTCGGGCCGAACGGCAGCGGTAAGTCCACGCTGGTCAAGATGCTGCCACGCTTGCTGACGCCGCAGGCCGGCCAGACGCTGATCGACGGCGTCAACGTCGCTGAGTTGAGCCTCAAGAACCTGCGCGAGCAGATCGCCATCGTCAGCCAGCGGCCGGTGATTTTCGCCCGCACGGTCACCGAGAACATCGCCTACGGCAAGCTGGACGCCACGCCCGAGGAGGTACGGTCGGCGGCTCAACAGGCCTTCGCGGCCGAGTTCATCGAGCAGTGGCCACGGCAATACGACACCCCGCTGGGCGAGTTTGGCAGCAGCATCTCCGGCGGTCAGCGGCAACGCATCGCGATCGCTCGCGCGATGCTCAAGCCGGCCTCGATCCTGATCTTCGACGAAGCCACCAGCGAGATCGACGCCGAGAGCGAGCGCAAAATCCACGCGGCGCTCAACAAACTCCGCCAGGGCAAAACAACCTTCCTGATCGCCCACCGCCATACCGTCATGGAAATGGCCGACCGCCTGGTCGTAATGGACAACGGCCAGATCATCGCCGTCGGCACCCACGCCGAGCTGATCGAGCGCTGCCCGCTATACGTGGCATTGTACCGCTCGCCGGCGGTTGAGAGTGCATGAGTGCTGATAAGAACAAAGATGAGGATGAAACGCCAGAAGCAAATGACGGTGTGCGCGAAGATAATAAAGATACCATTCCCCTGGGCAAATCGCTCCTGGCCGTCGCAATCTTCGTAATGGGCGGTTTTATACTGCTTGCTTACATTCTCACGCACGATGTGGGCGATATGAAATGGGAGGACTTGAAAAACGGACTGGGTTCGGGTGTGCTGCTTCTGGTACTGGGTTCCGCGACACTGATTCACGGTGCGATGCAAGTGCGCAGGCGGAAGCTGGCGCGCAAGTATCATCGTGAGGATCGCTGCCCACACTGTGGCTATCCGCGTCGCGGGCTGCCCGAGCCACGTTGTCCGGAGTGCGGACGGCGCTTGCCCGATCCGGACGAGGATTTGTAGGGCTCTTCGTGAAGCACGGGCATGCTGACGGCTACCGATGGCACCGTCCTGCACAGAATGACGTGATACACGGCAGCAGCCGTTTTCTATTGAATCCAGCCTGCCATTCAGGTAGGATGACAATGGAGAGAGCGGCACTGGGGGTATGGTGGAAAGAACGATGAACATGCGAATGTCGTGGCTTTGTGTCGTGGGCTTGAGATTGTTCGTAACGCCCGTCGCTGCCCAGGATCCGCCGGGTTGGCCCCAGGGGGAGTTCATCCCATACATGCTCGACAGCGGGAAGCTCGACAACGCAGACCGAGCCTCCGCGGTCGTCTTCGAGAAGACGATCATGGTGGACGATGCGGCGTGGATGCGGCTGTACTTCTCGAACGCGGACCTGCGCCCGGGCTCGTACGTCCGGATGACCTCGCTGTTCGACGGAGAGGTTCAGGAGCTCGACGCCAACGATCTCGCCATGTGGAACTCCACGTCGGCGTACTTCAACGGCGACGCTGTTTACCTGGAGCTGATCGCCGCTCCGGGATCGATCGGCAACCGGATCGCCCTAAACCAGGTCGCCGTGGAGATCGTGCCGGGCGGGCGGCGCGGACCGTGCTACGAAAGCGACAGGGGGATATGCGTCAATGACGACCGCGTTCCGTCATATGAGCTATGGGCGGCGCGGGTGATGCCCGTCAACTGCTCGGCGTCGATCTACAACACCCACAGTTGCGCCGTCACCGCCGGGCACTGCACCGCACTTGGATATGCCGACGTGCTTCAGTTCAACGTACCGCACTCCATCAACTGCGCATTGCTCAACCCACCAGTTGATGACCAGTTTCCGATCACCGACTGCGCGTTCAAAGTTTACCAGCCTACCTGTGAGGACTGGGCGGTCATGACCATTGGCACCAACGGTCTGGGGGAAACGCCGTATGAACGCTACGGCGAATATCGCCCGATCGCGAGTGAGCCGGCGGACGTCGCGTCCTTTATCGAGATATGGAGCTATGGTACGGACAACAGCGATCCCGACTGGAATCAGGTGCAGCAGTACAGTGCTGGAAGCCCACTCGTGCGCACCGACTACTACTACCGACACAACTGTGACATCACCTGGGGCAGCTCCGGCGGCGCGCTGCTGCACAACGACGAGATCGTCGGAATACAATCATCGTCCGACTGGGACTGCCAGAATTGGGCCAACCGGATCGACATCCCGGAGTATGTATCCGCGCGTGAGGCCCTCTGTCCGGCCGGCGGCCCGATTCTGGGCTTCTCGCACTTTGCCAATTGCATGAACGGACCCGGGCAACCCCTGGCATACGAGTGCGTGCCAACTGACCTGGACAGCGACGCTGACGCGGACATGACTGACTTGGCGGTATATCAAGCCGCATTCGGCTGTCCGTAACCACAGGGAATTAAACTAACTCAGACACTGTCAGAAATCATTTGTAGGGCTCTTCGAAAGAGCGCGGGCAAGCGGGCGCTGGCCCATGACACCCACCACTCCCTGATGCCTACTTGTCGGGACGGCTCCGATTAAGGGGATTCTAATCCGGGGGGCTCTGGCTGGTCTTGCGTAGTGGGTGAGCGGTGGCGTTCCATGGCTTCGTCCACGGCTTTCCGGCCCATGGCGTAGGCTTCATCTGATGTGGGACAACCATTCTCGTGAAGCCAGTTCTCCAATGCCGCCGCACTGGTGGGTGTCAGCTCAGCGTGGCCGGGCCAACCGCTGCCATGCCAATTGAGGTACTTGCCGTGGTGGTAACTGATTGTGGCACGGGCACGTTCGCCGCGGTATAGATTGAGGAGCATATCTCCACGGCATGCGCAGACCTCCTGTTTCACTTGAAACTCGATCAGTCCCAGACAGGCGCGAATTTTCTCTTCGCCGCGAACTTCGTAGGTTGGCAGTGGCGGAATCCCGAAGCGGGTAGCGCTGCTGACGAGTTGTACGTTGGGATCGACGACTAATCGATCAGTGTTCGCCCAGGCGGCGTCGAATTGCCTCTTCCAGTAATACTGCCGCACGCGCGGACCGAACACCAGCCATGCAGCCACCGCCAGCAAGACCGGCACCATCAGTGCGACTGACCAGAAAGTACGCCGTTTCATCGCGTTCCTCCCGTCGCTACCTTGTTGGGCGAGCAACGGTAACATTCTCCACCCGCCGTTCGTCATTATCAATCACTGCTGACGCTACAATGCCCACATGGAAGAGTTTGTTAGTGAGGTTCTGACACCGCACGCGGGGACGTTTCACGCTGGGGCGATGGCGACCGGGGTGCCGGGATTGCCGGCGGGGTTCGATTGGCGCGGGCAGTCGTACAGTATCGCCACCGAGTTGGAGTCGTGGAAACAATCCGGGCCGGAGATCGGTAAGCTGGCCGGCGAGCGTTACCTGCGGCGGCATTATTTCCGTTTGCGCATATCGGATGAAATGGTCTGGACGGTGTATTTCGTCCGCCATACTCCGCGCGGCGGTTCAGCGAGGCAGCGGTGGTTCCTTTATTCCATTGAGCACGGGGCGAGGTAACGATCAAATCAAAGACACGGCCGACACGGCCGTGCCACCCGTCGCTATAGGATTTCCGCACTGGACTGTGATGGCATGTAATGCGCGAGGGGCGCAGGAATTGCTATTACGGCGTGAGGCCAGCATACCACCTGCAAGCAAAATGAATCTCGCCTAATACTCACAAAACACAGCATTTAGCGGCATTTCCACACCCATCGAAAAAAAGTACAGCTCCCCCTTGGCACACCTTCTGCTCACTTCGAGCCGGCGAGTACCACGCGGACCGATCGCACGGAGGCTGACACGCGCGGTACCACCAGGCAGGAGTCGTACTATGCCTCGGCAATCTATTCATCACATGGGTGTTAACAGCCCGTCGCCTGACCCGGCGTCATTCCTGGGCCGTTACAACCCACCGCCGGCGCAAGACTCCGAGCCGCGGGACTGGAGCGAATTGGGACGGCGGGTGCTGGCTGAAGCACAACAGCGAGCCACGGATGAGCTCGTTCGCCGGTACGGATCATGGCCGGCATCCGTCGTCCCTTCGTTCCCTGCGGAGGGGCTGTCGTGATCTACGGACTGTACAACTCGGCCGCCGGCATGATGACCAACGAGTATCGGCAGAACGTTATCGCCAACAACCTGGCCAATGCCGACACCGTGGGTTTCAAACAGCAGGTGGCGGTCTTCGCCGAACGCCAGCCGGAAAGCGTGTCCGGCCCGCGGCAAGGCCCCAGTGCTCCAGATTTAGCAGCACTCTCCGGGGGTTTGTGGCTCGGACGGACATACACCGATCACGGGGCCGGGAGTCTGGTTTATACCGACCGCTCACAAGATCTGGCCCTCGAAGGCCCTGGCTTCCTGGTCGTCGAGGATCAGGGCCAACAGCTCTACACCCGCGACGGCCGGCTGATCAAGGATGCCGACGGTTACCTGCGCAGCGCTGCTGACGGCGTTGCCATACTGGGCACCGGCGGCGTCCCGATCAGGATGAATCCGCACGGTAGCCAGCCCACCTTCGACGAGGATGGCCGTGTATTACAGGACAACCTCGTAGTCGGCAGGCTGGCGATCGTGGATTTCGACAACTACGAGCAACTGCAACCGGCCGGACACGGCCGCTTTACCGCTGGCGAGGCGGAAACCATTTCCTCGCCGGCGCGGGTGCGCCCCGGGTATGTCGAAAACTCCGGCGTGGCCCCCATCAAGGAGTTGGTGAGCATGATGGAGACCTCACGGGCCTACCAGATAAATGCCCAGATGCTCACCTTGCAGGACCAGTCAATCGGACAGTTGATCCGCACGATCGCGCGTTAGCGCCGCGGCGGAGTAGCAATATAACGGCCGGGAACGGTCCTTCGACATCCCGCGCCACTCAATGGAGGTCGACGAGCGATGGCTATCTCAGCCTTACACACTGCCGCCACCGGCATGGAAGCTCTCTCAACCAAGATTGACGTCATCGCTCACAACCTGGCCAACGCCGACACGCATGGCTACAAGGCCTCGCGGGCCAACTTCCAGGACCTGTTGTATCAGATGTACGATCAACCCGGCGTGCAGACCAGCGCCGAAACCGCCTCGCCGCTGGGCACGCAGATCGGTCTCGGCGTGGCCCTGGCCAACACACAGATTATGTTCAGGCAGGGCTCTGCTCAACAGACCGGCCGGACGCTGGATGTCATGGTCCAGGGCGATGGCTTCTTCCGCGTCGATTTGCCCGGGGGTGGCACGGCCTACACCCGTTACGGCAACTTCATCAGAAATGCCGACGGGGACCTCGTGCTGGGTAACGATTTCGGCCATCGCCTGGCCGACAGTGTCAACATCGACACCGATATTCCGCCCGAACGTATTGGCATCGGCAGCAACGGCGAAGTCACGGTCATCGACGAGAACGCCCAACCAACCGTTGTCGGCCAGTTGCAATTGGCACGCTTTGCGAATCCCGAAGGCCTGATCCAGTACGGATCCAACTTGTTCGTACAAAGCGCCGCTTCGGGTGAGCCCATCGAGGCCAATCCGGGCGAGGAAGGTCTGGGTGTCATCATGGCCGGACACCTCGAGTCCAGCACGACCGAGGCGGTCACCGAACTCGTCGAGCTGATCAAGACGCAGCGTATCTTCCAGATGAACTCGCAATCGATCCAGGCCGCCGACGAAGCACTACGGGTCGTCGCCAGTCTCCGGAGGTAGTGGCTAAATGAGTAAGCACACAGGTGCATGGATGCGTTGGCTGAGTCTCATCATCATGGCCATTACCGTCTGGCCGGCTGCCGGGGCCGATCCTGTGCAGCGCGACGTGAGCCGCCTGAGGATCCGCCCCAGTGTCGAGGTGCGCGGCGATACCGTGACGCTGGCCGACGTGCTCATCTTCACCAATGCCGATCCACGCCTGCTTGCGGCGATCGGTCACCAGCCACTCATCCCCGAACTGAAATCTTCCGCGACCACTACGATCACACACGAGCAGGTTGAAGACCGACTGAATGAAGTCGGGGTGAACATGGCACGCGTATTACTCAGCGGCGCCGCCACCTGTCAGATCCGGCTCGAACCGGCCAGCACTTCCGCGACCGCCCCGCCGACCGACGACACCCCGCTACTGCGCTCCACGGCAACCGGCGAGCTGGGGCCGACGCGTTCATTGGCCCAGGTTCTGCGTGAGTACATTAACGCCGAACTGCACCGCATCGATGCCACCGCGGAAGTCGAGTTTGAAAACGCCAGCCAGCAATTTATCGAACTGACCACACCGCCATGGGATTTTTCCATCCAGCCGCGCGGCCGCGCGTTGCTGGGATTGCGGGAATTCAACGTCGTCTTGCGGCGTGATGGACGTACACATCGCACGGTCACGGTCTTCGCCCGGGTGCAAGCCGCGCAACAAGTGCTTGTGGCTCGCCAACCGCTGAACGTTGGCACTTTCATCGAGCGCGACGCACTGATGCTGGAAACCCGTCTGATCACCGACGAGCAGGAAATGGGCCTGCAACACGTCGAGGAGGTCGTCGGCCAGCATGTAGCGAAGTTTATCCCGGCGGGACAGATGGTTCGTCGGTCAGACTTGAAATCGGTCGACATGGTACGCCGTTCGCGCCCGGTCACGGTGATCGGATCAACCACAAGTATCCAGGTTCATGTCACCGGCGTCGCCCTCGACTCCGGCGGCTACGGTGAAAGCATACGCGTACGCCTGGGGGATTCGCGCCAAGATCGCCGTGTGGTGCGTGGGGTGGTCACGGGACTGGGTACCGTGCGTCTCGAGGAGTAACGGCCGTGAAACACAACTTTCTCAGGTTAGTCATTCAGCGGTATGTGTTGGCGGGTCTGGCGCTACTGGTCGCTGGCAATGCCATCCACACTGCCCAGGCACAACATAATTCACTATTACATGGCCGGTCGCGGCCTCAGTCCCAACCGACGCCCACGACCCAACCAGCCACCAGCACGCCGTTAAGTCCGGTGGCGGGTATTGGCGTGCGTCCACCGCGGGCCACACAAGTAAATCCCTCCGGGGAGCCGCCCGCCAATCCGGTGCTGCTGGCCACCTCGCCCTTTGCCGTCAAACCCCCGGAGCCACGCCTGATCAAGGTACATGACCTGGTCACAATCATCATCCGGGAAAGCCGCACCAGCCTCAACGACGCCAAGATGAAGTCGGAAAAGGAATGGGAAATCAAGGCCGATCTGACCAAGTGGCTGCGCCTTAATCTGCAAGACCATCTTGTGCCGCAGACCTTCCCCGACGGAGCTCCGGGCGTGGACTTCAGCTTCGACAATACCTACGAAGGTAAGGGCAAGTACGACCGCAAGGATTCGCTGACCACGCGAATCACGGCCCATGTGATCGACGTCAAGCCCAACGGTAACCTCGTGCTGGAAGCCAGCAAGCGGATCAAGGTGGCCGAGGAAGTGTTGATTGCCACCCTGACCGGCGAGTGCCGGGCCGAAGACGTCAGCGCACAAAACACGGTACTCAGTACGCAGATCGCCGACCTGGAAATCGAGATGCCGGATCTCGGCATGGTCCGCGACGCCACCCGGCGCGGCTGGCTGATGCGCTTGTTTGACCTGTTACGACCACTTTGAAAACGAGCAGTACCCACAGCGATCAGGACCGATTGAATATGCCCCAGTCACTAGTGACATACCGCGCTATCAACTCACTGGGATTGATCGTCCTATTGGCCGGCATGGCGCTGGCGGGCGATGTTCGCGTACAGGATATCGCCCATCTACAGGGACAGCGGACCAACAAACTGATGGGTTACGGCCTGGTGGTCGGCCTGAACGGCACCGGCGACGGCGAAAAATACGCCTCGACCATGCGCGCCCTGATGAACCTGCATCAGCGCTACCATGCTCCAATCATTAGCGAAACCGACCTCAAGGGTAATAACAGCGTGGCCATCGTCACCGTCGAGGCCACGATCCCAAAATTCGGCGCGCGCGAGGGTGAAACACTCGATGTAGTGGTCTCCGCTATCGGCGCCGCCAAGGACATCACCGGCGGACAACTGCTGACCACACCACTGCAATACGCCATGTTCAACGCCAATGATCCAGCCACTCAACAGATCATGGCCTTGGCCGGCGGGCGCGTCGAGCTGTCATCCCAGGAAATGCCTACCCGGGGCATCATCCGCGCCGGGGCCACCCTGGAGATGGATTTCTTTTATTCCTTCATCGATGGTCAGAGCATCACGCTGGTCCTGGACGATACCCACGCCGGCTGGACCTGGGCCCAGATGATGGCCCGGGCGATCAACCACGCCGAAGGTGAACTGTACTACAACCAGGAGCAACACGGCACGACCGACCGGCCGCTGGTTCAAACCGAGATTGCCCAGGCGCTGGGCCCCAAGAACGTGCAGGTGCGTATCCCCACCGCCGAACTGTCACGACCGGCCGGATTCATCAGCCGGATCCTGCAAGCCCGGCTCTTCATGCTGCCCGATCAGCCCGCGGTGGTGACCATCAACCGCACGACCAAGCACGTTTCCTTCACCGGCACAGTGGCCATCTCGCCCACCGTCCTGCAAATCCCGGGTTTCGGCACCGTCTCGGTCGGCAGCGCGGGTGAGGTGGAGGGCATGGTCGGGCTGGATTCCCGGAAGGTCGGGGGAGTCGAGTTCCAGGAATTGTGGGAAACCCTCTCGACCCTGAAGGTCACCCCCGAGCAGATGATCCAGGCCATCGAACACCTGCACAAAAGCGGCACATTACACGCGCAACTGCGTTACGAGGAGTAGGCCCCGACATGACCGTGGCAGCCATTCAATCCAGCCCCAGCCAGCCGCTCGCCAGCCCGGCCAGCACCGCACCGGCGGACCGGCAGACGCTGCGGGCTCTGCTGAAGATGGGCCGCCAACTGGACAATGACAGTCCGGTCATGGTGCGCGAGGCCTGTGCCCAAATGGTGTCCGAGTTGTTCTTCAAGCCCATGCTGGCGCAGATGCGCGAGTTCCCGATCGGAACGCGGTTCGCCAGCGGCGGGCACGGCGAGAAAATCTTCGCCCAGTATCTCGACGAACAGATCGCCGACACGGTGGCCGCCGCGGACTCCAGCGGCCTGGTCACCCGGTTGACCCGTGAACTACAAGGCCAGGACGAGACGACCAGTGCCCCGACCGCGCCACTTTCCTGGCACACTTGCCTGCAGGCCCAGCCGGTCTCGGAGACCTGTAATGACGAGTAACACTCACGAACATACTCTTCAGCTCAATCCCGGCGCGGCCGAGCCCACCCTGGGCCTGCTGGCCAACCAGCTCAACGAGAGCATGGCTGGCTTGCAGAAGCTGCTTAGACAACTGCTGGACATGGCCCAGGAAAAGCTGACCGCCATCCGCGGCGCTGATGCCCAAACCCTGCAACGCTGTACGGCGGATGAAGCCGCGCTGCTCGAACAAATCCTTGATGGCCAGGAACAACGCCGAGCAATTCTTGCGCGCACCGCGCAGTGTCTGCGGGTGAGCCCCGCTTCCGGGCGGTCGTTGGAACAGATGGCGGATCATCTGGCGGAACCACATTCATCCGCTTTACGGGCCAGAAACGCGGCTCTGCGCCAGATCGCCCTGGAATTGCAGGAGAAAAACAAACTGGTGGCACAGGTGGCACACAATCTGCAATCACACATCCGTGGCGTCTTCGCCGAATTGGCACGAGCCAATCAGGAGTCAATTGTGTACGGACCTGAAGGTCAACACGAACAACGCAACGCCCGTTCCTGGCTGGATGCGGTAGGGTAAACCATGGCATTGTTAGGCGCGTCATTTCAGATCGGTCGCAGCGCTCTGGCCGCGTATCAGTCGGCCATCTCGCTGACCGGTCAGAATATTGCCAATGTCGGCAATGCTGATTACACGCGCCTGACCGGCCGACTGAGCGCCTTGGAAGGCGGCCGGTCGTCAACCGGTGTCGCCGCCGGCGGCGGGGTAAACCTGAACGCCCTCGAGCGGCATCTCGATGAGGCCGTCGAGAACCACTTGCGGCAGTCGCTGGGAGCCCGCGCCGCCAGTGAGTCCACCTATCAGACGCTCAGCCAGATTGAATCGCTTTACAATGAATTGACCGAGTTCGATCTCTCCACTGGATTGATGGAATTCTTCAACACTTTCGTTGAGCTGCAGGAACAGCCCGGCGAGATGACCTCGCGCAACCTGGTGCTGGCCACGATGGAGGCCACCATCCAAAGCTTGCAACGGCAGCGCGGCACGCTGCTGCGACAAGCCGGTGATCTGAATGATGCCGTGGTACAAGGTGCCGCGCGGGCCAACGAGCTGGCCGCTGAAATCGCCAACCTGAATGCCTTGATCGTCGTGCAGGAAGCGCGCGGGTCCGGCTACAGCTCGCCGCTCTGCGATCGGCGCGACGCCTTGCTGCGCGAACTGGCGGAGTTGATGGACATCGAGGTTCGCATCCAGAGTAACAGTACCGCTAACGTCTATATCAACAGTGAGCCGCTGGTCGAGTTTAACCGCTCGCGCGGTTTGACTGTCGAGAGTGAATTGGAAGGCGGGCTGGAGCGCGCCACGGTGCGCTTCGCCGACAACAACGGCACCGTCATCATTCGCGATGGACAACTGGCGGCCCAGATTTCCGCCCGTGATGACCACCTGGTCGGACAGGTAACCGAACTCGATCGCCTGGCGCGCGGACTGATTTACGAAGTGAACCGCGTGCATTCAACCGGCAGCGGCCTGGTGGGCTACGAATCACTCACCGGCACGTACGCCGTCGGTGACTCCACCCAGGCACTCAATGGCTCAGCCGCCGCCCTGACTTACCCGGTCGAGAACGGCTCATTCATCGTGCACGTCCGTGACCAGGCCAGCGGCCAGGCCATCACCCGCCTGATCGAGGTTGACCTGGACGGTATCGGCACTGACACCTCGCTGGAAAGTCTGGCCCAGGATCTCGCCGCCGTGCCCGGACTGACCGCCAGCGTCACGGCCGACGGCCGCTTGCAACTATCCGCCAGTGATGGCTCGGAGTTCTGGTTCTCGGAGGACAGCGCGGGCGCCCTGGCGGCCCTGGGCGTGGCCACGCTCCTGGATGGCACCGACGCCGCCACGATCAGCCTGAATGATGTGGTGCGGAACGATCCGCGCCTGCTGGCCGCCTCCTTGAATGGCGCTCCCGGCGACGGCAGTAACGCCGGTCGCCTGGCCCGGTTGAGTGAAGCCGCCAGCACATTGCTGGATAACCAGAGCGCGCTCGACTTTCAGGCCAACATGGTCAACCGCATTGCGGTCGTGGCAGCCGGCGCACGAACCGCTTACCAGGCGGCTGACACCGTCTATGCCGGACTGGTCGCTCAACGCGAGTCGGTCAGCGGCGTCAGCCTCGACGAAGAAGTGATCAATCTGACAAAGTACGAACTGGCGTATCAAGGCGCCACTCGTTTTCTGGGTGTTTTGAACAATATTTCCAATGAGGTCCTGGCACTGGTGAGATAGTAGCACAAATGAGGCATGAAACATGAACCCACGGATGGAGCACGGATGGTGTACTGACACGGAACGGTCACGCGACCGCTCGGTACCACTATACGCACTCCGCCGGGGTGTAATTGCCTCACGGCGTTAGAGCGAAGGAAACATGGCCGTTATCCCAATCAACATGGCACGCGTCAGCCAGAACCTGCGGACATTCAATCTGCTGGAAACCGTGCGGCGCAATCAAGCCGGCCTGCTTACCGTGCAGAACCAGCTCGCGACCGGGCTGCGGGTCACGCGCCCCAGTGACGACCCCCTCAGCGCCGCCGCCGCTTCATCGATTGATCGTCAACTCGACCAGGTCAAGCAACTCGAACGCAGCCTGCTGAACGCCAATAACATCATGATGCAGAACGAGGCGGCGATGCTGGATGCCGTCAACCTGCTCATGGACGCTGAATCCATCGCTTTGCAATCCGTCGGCGACACCATCTCGGCCGACGAACGCAGCTCCCTGGCCCCGGTCATCGACAGCACTCTTGAGCAACTGGTGGCCATTGGGAACCGGCAGTATCTGGACACCTATTTGTTTGCCGGCCATTACAACGACCAGCCCTTTGAATGGACCGCTGACGGTATCATCTATCATGGCGACACCGGCCGCGCCTCGACAATCGTGAGTACCGACCTGGCCGAGGACCATTTCAAGTATTCCGGGGCGGAGCTTTTCGCCGGTGTTTCCACCGCCGTTCGCGGCGTGGTGGACCTGAATCCGGCCCTCACCAGCCAGACACGCATTAGTGATTTGCGCGGCACGGCCGGCAACGGTGTCACGCTGGGCCGGATCGTGGTTAGTGATGGCAACTCGCAAGTGGAAATCGATTTGAGCGCTGCTGACACCGTCGGCGATCTGATCGACAAGCTGAACGCCGAGATGCCGGCCAGCTTGCAGGCGGTTCTCGGAACACAGAACATCACCATCGGCTCGGCCATCGGAGCCCCGGTCTCAATTACGATCAGTGATATCGCCGGGGGACACACCGCCCGTGACCTGGGCCTCACCGCCAGTGGCCTGGCCTTGGCCGGCGGCGCGGCCGACCTGGATCCGCGCCTGACCTTACAGACCAACCTGGCCGACCTGGCCGGCGGCACCGGCCTGGACACCACCAACAGCTTCACGATTCGCAATGGCAGTTATTCGGCCACGCCGGACTTCGCCAATGCCCAAACCGTGGAGGATCTGCTCAACGCCATCAACCAGACCGACGTTGGGGTCTGGGCTCGAATCGCGGACGACGGTAATTCCATCGAGATACTCAATCGCGTCTCGGGTACCGACCTGACCATTGAGGAAAACAACGGCCAACTGGCCACGGCGCTGGGTATCCGTTCACTGCATGCCGACACGGCCCTGGCCGACCTGAATAACGGCCGGGGCGTTGAGACGCTCGAAGGCAATGATATACGCATCATCACGGCTGACGACACCTCCATCGAGATTGACATCGATGGAGCCGTGACGCTCCAGGATGTCATCTCGCTGCTTAACACCCAGGGTGGCGGAGCTATTACAGCCACGTTCGTCAGCCAGGGTAATGGCCTGATGATCACCGACAATACCAGCGGCCCGGGCACATTCCGCGCTGAGCGCGTGAATCTCTCGCCAGCCTTGGGCAGCTTGGGGCTGGATGTCCCGGCCACCGGCGACACGCTGATCGGCCGGGATATCAATCCGATCCGCAACAACAACGGCTTTACCGCCCTGCTTGAGCTGCGCGGCGGATTGCGCGGCGACGACACACGGCTGCTCACTCGCGCGGGGCAGCGCTTGAACCAGACTTTGAAGACACTACGGGAAATGCAGGGCAACGTGGCCGCCCACGCGCAGGCCATGGAAAAACGCGGCACTTTGATGGAGAACGAGGTCACCGCCGCACACGTGTTGCTGAGCGACACCCGCGACGTGGATCTCTCCGAGGCCATCGTGCGATTCCAACAGATGCAAACCGCACTACAGGCCAATCTGAACACCGCCGCCCGCGTAATGAATCTTTCATTACTGGATTTCCTGTAATGACGACGGATTTGGCCCGCAAGGGGCCACTTGGAGGATAGACAGCGTCGACAACCGGTTGCGAACGGCCACGCTGGCTCGGTCGGCGCAACCCCCAGTGACTCGCAGGACGCGAGTTGGGCGGTCGGAGAGCCCGACCCAACGGCGGAACGTGGTGACGTTGGCCCACGGTGGCCAATCCGCCCGTTGGGCATACTGGAACTGGGTACTTAAGAGCCAAGGGAGCAAGAGAATGCTCATCGAGACACAACGTTTTGGACCACTGGAAGTGAACGAGGAACGGATCATTGACTTCTATGACGGGCTGCTCGGTTTTCACGAGCAGCGGCGTTACGCCCTGATCCAAACATCGCCGGACCCGGTATTTTTCTGGTTGCAATCAGTGGATGATCCGCAGTTGGCGTTTGTCGTCTGCGATCCCCTGGCCTTCATACCGGATTACCAGGTGCCGATCCGGGCCGGGGACGTCGCCAGCCTGCGGTTGTCAGACCTGACTGACTGCCAGGTGCTGGTGATTGTCAACAAGGTCGCCGACAAGCTCACGGCGAATCTATTGGGACCGCTGGTCATTGGGGCCCGGTCGCTCCTGGGCAAGCAATTGGTCCTGGCTGACAAGCGCTACAGCACGCGTCATCCGCTCATTACCACGGACGTGACGCCGGCTGTCTCGCGCACGGCCTAGGAAACATGTAACGGAAGTGGTGCCATGTACGCCAGGTTGGTTATAATGAAAACACGCCCACCCGCGGCCCGACGGATTTCGGACAGGCCGTTGTGGTCCCGCGCGCTGGCACGACAGGCTAACCAGACGGCGTGCATTAGTCGGGTGCCCTTCACTATGAAACCGGCACCTGTTGACAAACCAGGCATCGGCATAATCCAGGAAGGAGCCGCGGATGTTGGTGCTCTCAAGACAACGAGACGAATCAATTATTATCGGCGACAACGTGCAAATCACGGTCGTCGATATTCGGGGGGACAAAGTGCGGCTGGGAATTGTAGCCCCCACCGAGATATCCGTTCACCGCAAGGAAGTATACGACGCCATCCAACGCGAAAACCGCAAGGCGGCGGGAGTCAGTACCGAGGATCTCGCCAAGGTAGCTGCTCCTCCACGCACCCACGGCCGCCCCGGCCGCTAGGTATCGGCGTTCTGTACACTGGTTACACACCCTGCTCAATAACTTTCATTCGATTCTCGATAGCCACGAACCGTTCAAGGAGGATGGCCAATGGCTCGAATTAACACCAATGTGGGCGCGCTGATTGCCCAGCGAAACCTCAACAACTCGTACAAAAGTCTCAATGGCACGTTGGAGCGACTGGCGACCGGCCTGCGGATCAACCATGGCAAGGATGATCCCGCCGGCCTGATTGTCTCCGAGCGTCTGCGTTCGGAAACCGCCGCCGTCAGTCAGGCAATCTCTAATACGCAGCGCGCCAGCCTGATTATTTCCACCACGGAAGGTGCCCTCGACGAAGTCGCCGCCTTGCTGCGCGATATCCAGGGCAAGATCGTTGAAGCCGCCAACGAGGGCGGATTCTCCGATGAGGAAATCCGCGCCAATCAATTGCAGATTGACTCCGCGATTGCCAGCATCACCCGGATCGCCAATAGCACCACCTTTGCCGGGCGACATCTGCTCAATGGCTCGCTCGACTACATTACCAGTGGGGTGTCCGATACACAGATCGCGGCCCTCAATATCAAGAGCGCACAGTTCGGCTCGCGGGACTACATCCCGGTCAACGTCGAAGTCACCCAGTCCGCCCAGCCGGCTGAATTGTACTACCGTGACGGTACCGTGCCGAGCGAGGTCACCATCGAGATCCAGGGTAACGCGGGTGTCACCACGCTCTCCTTCATCGCCGGCGCGACCGCTGCCAGTGTCGTGTCAGCCATCAACGCCATCAGTGATTCCACCGGAGTTATCGCCGAGTTATCGGCCAATCCCACCTCCGGTTTCGTCATGAAGAGCACCGGCCTGGGTAGTTCTCAGTTCGTGTCCGTGCAACGGCTGCCCGGGGGCGGTTCCTTCGACCTGACCAATGCCGATAACGAAGATGTCCAGCGCGACGAAGGCCGTGACGCCACCGCCACCATCAACGGGACGCGCAGCACTGGGGATGGCAATCTGCTGCGACTCAAGACGGCCACCCTGGACGTGGATCTGGCCTTGGCCAGTGACTTCGGCCTGGGGCAAACTTCCTTTGCCATTACCGCCGGCGGCGCGCTCTACCAAATCGGAGCGCACGTCACCACTAACTTGCAGGTCAACATCGGTGTTCAGTCGGTCGCGGCCTCGCGGTTAGGCAACAGTTCTGTCGGCTACTTGTCACAAATCGTGACCGGTAGCGATTATTCGCTGGTCTCCGGACACTTCGCCGAAGCCTCTAAGATCGTGGATGAAGCCATCGAACAGGTCTCGGTACTCCGGGGGCGTCTGGGGGCCTTTGAGAAGAACACACTCGATACCAACATTGACCAGTTAAGTATCACCATGGAAAATCTGATGTCATCCGAATCGAGTATTCGCGACGCTGACTTCGCGTACGAAACCTCGCAATTGGCCCGGAACCAGGTGCTCGCTAATGCCAGTACCGCCGCCTTGAGCCTCGCGAACCAGACGCCGCAATTAGTACTACAACTGCTGAGTGGATAGTCCACTAAAACCCGCCAAGGACTGATAACCAGTAGTGATCCCGCGGCCTAATCGCCGGCGGGCTCCGGGAGCGGGTGCTCTTCCCGCTCCCGGAGCCATGTGACCCGCCGACCTCACGTGTTTTACTAAAGCCCCCCCTCGGACGGGACGATTCCCTCACTGTCCAATAGGCAAGGGAAGGTCGGCCAACCAGGCCGGCAGGCTCAATAATGCTGGAAGTCGGAGGCGATTCGCAGTAGAGCCCTGCAAAGGATCGCCATTTCGCCCCTGGAGGCGCTGTCCATGAGCCGCATTAACACAAACATCCCGTCGCTGGTAGCGCAACGCGTACTGACCAAGCAGAACGCCGCGATGAACAACTCCCTGTTCCGCTTGAGCACCGGTTACCGGATCAACACCGGCAGGGATGATCCCGCTGGTTTGATCGCGTCGGAGAATCTCCGCGCCGAAAAAACTGCCATACAAGCGGCAATCACCAACATATCTCGCGCCAATAACGTCGTGGGATCCGCGGAGGGTGGTCTGGTGGAGATCAACTCCTTGTTGATCGAGCTGGAAGATCTGGTCGATCGCAGCGCCAACGAGGCCGGTATCAGCCAGGACGAACGCAACGCCAACCAGTTGCAGATCGACGCCATTTTGACGTCCATCAATCGCATCGCCAGTAACACTGAATTCCAGGGTAGTAAATTACTCAGTGGCGATCTGGCTTACACCACCTCCGGTGTAACGGCCGCCAGCAATTATTTCCAGAACGTTGAAATCAATGCGGCCCGCCTACCAAACGATAGTTATCGGACGGTTACCGTTGAGGTTACTGGTTCCGCCCAGCTCGGACAGCTCACCTGGACCGGCAGCGAGGTTCAGAACGGCACCGTGACCATCCAGGTCGCCGGAAACCGGGGAACCGAAACACTAACCTTCAGTTCGGGAACAACCATCACAGATATGGCCGCGGCCATTAACCAGGCAACCGATCTCACCGGCGTCTCCGCTTTCGCCAGCACCGGGGGGACAGATACGCTGGTTCTGAATAGCAGTAACTACGGCTCCTCGGAGTTTGTCTCGGTACAGGTGCTAACTGATGGTGGCACTGGATTCGCGACCAACCTGAGTGCCGGCGATCAGGGCGATGGCCGGGATAATGGCCAGGATGCCTCCGTCTCGATTAATGGTGTCACGGCTATCACCGATGGCCTACGCGCCAGCATGCGCAGCCAGGCCCTCAGCGTGGATATCGATTTGAAGGCCGCTTTCGGTACCCGCGATGGTAGTCTGAACAGCTCCCAAACCTTCTACATCACCGGCGGCGGAGCTAACTTCATGCTCTCGCCCACCGTCTCGCTCTCTGGAATGGAGAGCCTCGGTATTCAGGCGGTCGACACGGGCTCTTTGGGAGACTCGAGCTCCGGCTACCTCTCATCGCTCGCCACGGGGCAGATAAACGCCTTAAACACCAGGAACTATGTTAACGCTCAGAACATTATTCGTGCGGCGCAGGACCACGTATCACAGTTGCGTGGGCGTTTAGGCGCTTTCCAGAAGAATACCCTGCAAAGCACCGCCAACTCGCTGCAGATTACCTTTGAGAACACGGCCGCCGCCGAGTCCACGATCCGCGAAACGGACTTCGCTTCCGAGACCAGCAACATGACCCGGGCGCAGATTCTCGTGCAGACCGCGACCAACACGTTGAGACTGGCTAACGCCCAGCCCCAGAATGTGCTGGCGCTGCTCAGTTAATCCTCCTACCCCAACAGCAGCCCTCGAGGGCGACGCGTTAGGCGCGTCGCCCTCTTTGCTATCATCATCCTACAACAATGGGGTCAGCAGCCGGGCCGTCCCTTCGGCCAGTTGCTGGTGCACTCGCCGCTGACGCACGTCGCCCAGTCGGATAGCCCGGGCCCGATCGCGGAAACGTCCGATCGAGTCGGACAATTCCCGAGCCACGCGCGGATCGTATATCAGCGCGGTGATCTCAAAGTTCAACCTGAAGCTGCGTACATCCATGTTGGCCGAGCCCAGCATGCACCAGCGCTCATCCACGGTCACGATCTTCGAGTGTAGCACGCCCTGGTCATACTCATATACGCGCACCCCGGCTTCCAGCAGCTCGGCATAGAAGCTGCGGCCGGCCCAGAGCATGATCGTCGAATCACTCCGTGTCGGTAGTAACAGCTCCACGCGGACACCCCGACTGGCCGCGTGCACGAGAGCCATCCGCAAACCCGGCGACGGCACGAAGTACGGCGTGGTGATGCGAATGGATCCCTGCGCCGAAGACACGGCGGCAAAGACGATCTGCTCCAACGGGCTCACATTCTGGTCAGGACCGGTCGGCAGGATCTGCATGATTGAGTCGCCCACCAGTTCCGGCTTACTGAAGTACTCCTCGCCGGCTAGATCCTCTCGCGTCGCGAAGAGCCAGTCCTCGGCGAAGGTCCGTTGGAGGAAGAGTGCCGCCGGACCATTTACCCGGATGTGCGTGTCATACCACGGGCTCAGCTTCCGCAAGCGCCCGCGATATTCGTCGCCGATATTCTGGCTGCCCATGAAAGCCACCTGACCATCAACCACGGCAATCTTGCGATGATTCCGCAGGTGTGGGCTGATCTGCCAGCGGAACGAACGCAACGGCAGGAAGAAGGCCAGTTGCACACCGGCGGCCGCCAATGGCTCCGTAAAACGCCGCCCCAGCCGCCAGCAACCAATTGAATCAAGCAGCAACCGGCATTGGACACCGGCACCGGCTTTCTCGACCACCAGGTCCCGCAGCGCATACCCGGTCGCATCCGGCTGCCAGATGTAATACTCCAGGTGGATGTGATGTCGCGCGCCACTGATGGCTTGTTCCAGGGCGCCGTAGGTCTCGTTCGACTCCTGGTAAACACGCACCTCATTGCCCGCGGTGGCCGGCATCCCACTTAGTCGCTTGCCCAGCCGCGCTACACTGACCAGGTCCCGGGGCAATTCATGGCCGGCACGATCGATGTCAAGCTGCTGATGGGTCCAGGATTCAATGCGTGAAATCAAATGGGCGACGCGCTGCCGTCGGCGACGCGCCCGGCGCACTACCAGATTCGAGCCCATCAGCCAGTAGAGCAACATGCCGATAAAGGGAATGAAAACAATACCCAATATCCAGGCCAGCATCGCCATCGGCTCCTTACGCCGCCGGAGCACCGAGGCAATCATGAACGGCACGAGCACATAATTGGCCGTGAGCGCAATCGTCCAGACGAGAGCCATGCCGTCAGTGTCAGCGGTCGGGTTCTGGGTGTCAACGCCCTCCGCGCAGCCTCGGTGCGTTTCGTAATGTACCGCTGAAGATCGATTGACATTCGCATTCGGCCTTGATTGCAGGCTCCACCATCGCCATACTGTGGCCCATCACGTTGATTCGTCCGCCTGTGGATTGTTGACCTGGCTGGACTTTGTGAATCCTGTTTGCTCGCACAGTGTTGTAAGAAACTGATCTACCGCGTCCCGCAGGCGAGTCGCGCGTAAGAATGAGATGATCACGGTGGTGCCGGCTTATTGCCATGGTCCCACTGCTTCGACATTTCCAGAGTAGGATTTGTGGAATATCTATCCTGGCCCAACCTGGTTAGCCTCGCCCGCATGGTGGTGATCGTGCCCTTTGCCCTGGCCCTGAGCAAAACCCAGCACCCCGTTACCGGCGAGCAGGCGCGCTGGACGGCCCTGGGTCTGTTCACCATCCTGCTGCTCAGTGACGTTCTCGATGGATACCTGGCCCGGCGTCTGAACCAGCGGTCATATGCCGGCGTCCTGCTGGACCCCGTGGCTGACTACCTCCTGATCGCCACGGCCGCCGTCCTCATGTGCCACGAGGCGACTCATGTACCGGGCGCGCGCCTGCCCATCCTGGTCGCCATTGTCATAATCGGCAAGGATGCCATTGTTGCCCTGGGTGTTTTCGTTATCTATGCCCGGACGGGTTGGCCATACAGCCAGGTTACGGCGCTCGGCAAGTGGTGTCGCGCGCTGCAAGTCGCGACCGTGGTCGGGATCATGCTCTATCCTGATTTGCCTGGGCTACTCGGCATCATCTTGCCCGGCCTATGGTGGCTTGTGACCGTATTAGCCGTACTCAATCTGGCTCAATACGGCTTAATGGGATACAGATTTGTCACAAAATCTCAACCAGACCAGGGCTACGCACGGCAAAGTCCCGAGTCAACCGGGGGAGACTGACAGATCCGGACACAAGACATTGACCTGAATCCCATGCCACTCGGTGTTAGAATAGTGCCATGGCTAAAAAACGCACAGGTCGCAAGGCCCGCGTCCGCTTCCGCCCTAACCGGGCCACGCGGCGCCGCTCCGATGAATGGACGCGCCAGTTCCATGCCGAAGAAGACCAGCTCCAGGACACGGACATGCGCGAGTCCGTGCGTCCCAAGGGCGAACTCTCACGCAAGCGCACGGTTATTCTCGGGGCCGATGACGCCACGCTGGTGGATGAAAACCTCTGGCTACCTGGTACGGTGGTGACCGTACACGGCCTGATCTGTTTCATTGACGATAACGATGGCCGCATCTGGGAGTGCACCATCCGGCGAGTCTTGCGTACCCTCCTGATCGATAACCGGTCACCCGTGACCGTTGGCGACCGCGTTTGGTTTTCCGACCAGTCCAAATCCTCGGACGGCCAGCCGATTGGCGTGATCGAGCGTGTCGCGCGGCGCAAATCGCTATTGTCCCGGCGCGACACCCGCGGCCGACAACACGCCATCGTGGCCAACGCCGATCAGTTGTTGATCGTTGCCAGCGTGGCGGAACCCCGGCTGAAGCCACATCTTATTGACCGTTACCTGGTAGCGGCCCATAAGGGCGGCCTCAAACCTCTCGTCTGTTTCAACAAGATGGATCTGGCAACCGACAATGCCGGCATCGATCCCGAAGACCTGCTCATCTATACCCAGAGACACGGCACACCTGACGATTTCGATCCACAAGATCAGGTCCAGCAGCAGGCGATTACCATTGGCAGTGTGCTAAACGAGTTGCGCCACCTGGGGTATCATTGTGTCTGCACCAGTGCGGAGACCGGCGCGGGGCTCCAGGAGCTGCGCGACTTGCTGGCCGAGCACGTCACTGTCTTAGCCGGCCAGAGCGGCGTCGGTAAGAGTACCCTGCTGAACAAGCTTCAGCCGGGTTTGAAACTCAAAGTGGCCGATGTCAGTCGCATCAGTCAGAAGGGCCGCCATACCACCTCCCATGCCCAATTGCTGCGGCTCGATAGCGGCGGCTATGTGGTCGACACGCCGGGAATTCGGATGTTCGAACTCTGGAACATGGATCCGGCCCAGTTGGAAGCCCTTTTCCCGGACTTTGCACCCCATTTGCCACATTGCCGTTTCAAGGATTGCCTGCACCTGGACGAGCAGGGCTGTGCCGTTCGTAAAGCGGCGGAAAACGGTGCCATCACCCTGCGGCGATACCTCAGCTACCTGAAGATGTTCACCGACTCCGCTCGTGCGTAGCAGGCCTGCTCAGGCAGTCACATACACACGTACCGGGCTTGACTCGGTGACCTCGCCGACTACCGCGGCGCAGATGGTGCCCGCTTCCTGACAAGCCGCGACCAGGTCGTCGCAACGCTCGGCCGCGACACTGATGAACATCCCGCCGGATGTCTGCGCATCGGCCAGCACATCGGCCAGGACGTCATCGACGTCCTCGATTAACAGGCGCGTGCCGAGGAACTGGAGCGCGGTCTTGGCGGCGCGGGTCATGATGCCTTGATAAGCAAGATCCAGGGTTTGCTCCATCAACGGTACGGCACTGGCCCGCAAGGTGATGGTCACATCGCTGGCATCGGCCATTTCAAAGGCATGTCCGATCAGGCCAAAGCCGGTGATGTCCGTGCAGGCCTTGGCACCCACCCGCAACGCCGCCTCGCAGCCAGGTTTGTTCAAGGCTGTCATTACGCTAATGGCTTCAGCCAACTCTGACTCTGATATCAACTCGCCCTTGGCCGCGCTGCACAAGACGCCACTGCCGAGCGGTTTGGTCAGCACCAGGCGGTCGCCGGGGCGCGCCCCGGCATTAGTGAGAATATGATCCGGATGGACAAGCCCCGTAATGGCCAGACCGTATTTCACTTCGTGGTCGCGTACGCTATGGCCCCCCACGATCACCGCTCCGGCCTGGGCCACCACATCCGCGCCACCACGTAGAATCTCCGCCAGAATATCGTAGGACAAAACCTGATCGGGAAAACCGACCAGATTGAGCGCTGTGATGGGCTTTCCCCCCATGGCGTACACATCAGACAGGGCGTTAGCCGCCGCGATCCGGCCGAAATCATAGGGATTATCCACCAGCGGGGCGAAGAAATCCGTCGTCTGGACGAGCGCGAGATCGGCACTGAGCCGAAACACACCGGCGTCATCGAGCGTATCCGCGCCCACCAGTAAATCCGGATGCCGTTGCGGGGTTAAACGACGCAGTACCTGCGCCATGCCGTCTTGCGGCAGCTTACCCGCTCACCCGGCACACGAGGCGTAGTCAGTCAGACGCTTCTTCCGTGCATCCGTCATCATCACTCCCGGAATTCCGTCAATCAGCATCCTGTATTCTATCACGGTGCTTGCCAAAGCCCCAGCACCGCGAGACCATGCCCAGCATGCCCGGTCACACAAAAACAGAGCTGCAAGCCCTGCTGGCCGCCGCCGGCCTGGCGCCCTTGCATCGCTTTGGGCAGAATTTCCTGGTCGATCTGAATCTTATGCGAAAACTGGTATCCGCCGCAAAACTGCAACCTGAGGATGTCGTGCTTGAAATCGGGTGCGCCACCGGCTCGCTAACCGAATTCCTGCTCGATAGCGGAGCATATGTCATCGGTGTCGAGATCGACCATGGTCTGCAGCGTATCCTGCAGCAGCGGCTGGGCACTCAGCCACGCTTTACCCTGGTCCCCGGCGATGCCCTGGCAAGCAAGAACCAGATCAATCCGCTCATCTTGCAACAACTCGCGGAACACTCGCCAGCACCCGGCGGCGCCTACAAGCTCGTGGCCAATCTGCCCTACCAGATTGCCACGCCCCTGCTGATGGAGCTGTTGCTGGTCCGCCCCCCGTTTGCGTTGCTGGTGGCCACGATCCAGAGGGAAGTTGGCTTACGGCTCGGCGCGCAGCCGGCAACCGCCGAGTACGGCCCGATTTCAGTCATTACAGCTACCCTGGCCGAACTACACCCCCTCGCGATCCTGCCCCGGACAGCTTTCTGGCCCCAGCCGCGGGTTGAATCCGCCATGCTGGCCATCCAACCGCGTGCTCCCACGGATCTTGAGCCTGCTGATATACCTGCTTTCGTGGATTTTGTGCGCGCCAGCTTTCGCAATCGGCGCAAGAAGCTGGTCAACACTTTGTCTGGTCGTAAGCCATCGGAAGCGCGCGAAGTGTTCGAGCAGCTCGGAATCAATCCGGATGCGCGGGCCGAGACGCTTTCACCAGCACAGTGGCGGTCTTTGTTTGCAGCGCTGCTTGCGAGTTGATGTGTTGTGAAATACGTGCCTGCACGAACGCCGGACTGGTTACGTCGGTGTGCATTCCGTGGTAGCCGTACTGCTTGAATTCCGGCTGCCAGGGTATGTTGACGATGCGCTCGGCTCCCGTCGGCGAATGCAGGCCGACCGCCCCGGCACCGTCCTCGAAGAACACGCCATCAATCGTACCAAAAATCTTCATCGGCCCGGCCAGAATTGGATCCTCGGATGAATAGTAGTTGTAAATTTTCCCCTTGACCCTCTTCAGCGCCTTACCCACATCATATTTATGGTGCAGACTCGAACTCAGCAGCACGACGTTGTCGACCTGGTACTGTGGATCCAAATCTTCCAGGGCCCAGATCGCCACGCCGGTGCCGGCGGACAGACCAATCAGATTGACCGGTCGCCCAGGGTATTGTTCGATGTACTGCTTTATAAAACTGGCCAGGCGGCTGGCCCCCAGATGGGCATTGATGCGCAGGGCCTGATCGATGGCCGGATTGAACGAGACCGTCCACATGACCGAAGCCACCTGCCCGCGATAACCCGCCCGTTCCAGACCCTGACGCACACCCTGATCACCGAAGTCGATATTGCCCGCTCCCGGGCAGTAGAAGGCGACGCCATATTGAGCCCGTGGCCCAAAGCTGGGACCACAGCCAGTAATAGTGACCACGACGATTACGACTGCCAGGACCAGTCGATAGTTCATCTCAGTGTCCCCACGACAATTATTTATGACTACTTAGTCGCGACTGGATTCGGCCCCGCTACGGAAGCCGGGAATACGGATATTCTCCTGGGGCTTATCATCAGGATGAACCGCGAATACTTCCACTCGCGCAATGTCCTCAAAAGGCACAACGATAACGTAAGATCCAACCTGGTAATTCTCATCAACCGGTACGCACTCGAACGCCAGGGCGCTACTCATGCCGATTTCCGCGATCTCGCGCATCTCGTAGCTCAGGCCGTCTTTGAGATACAGGATGATCCGCGTCTCCAGCTCATCCAGGTACTGGGCATATTCCTGGGAGCCGTTACGGCTGGCGGCATCATCTTCCGGGAACTTTTTCAGCGCGCAGCGCCGCTTGGCTTCCGCTATCTGCTGATGCAATCCGCCGCTCTTGAACCAGTCGAAATTGAACATAAACGTACCTTTCCCGTACGGGTGCCCGGTTTGAACCGGCGCAGGCTATGACGGTATCATCGTCTATAATGACTACCTTCAACAAAGCCGAGTCCGTCCGGGCACTTGCTTATCAGGCCGGTTTCGACCTGGTCGGTATTACTAACATGGGCCCAGTGCCGCAAGCGACGTATTATAGGGATTGGCTGACGGCCGGCTACGGGGGTTCCATGCACTATCTTGCTCGTAACGTCCATCTGCGCGAAAACCCTGCTAATCTGCTGCCGGGAGCGCGCTCGGCAATCTGTGTCGCCTTAAACTACCGCCCCCAGGATGAGCACCGCCCGGAGCATCGACGTCCCACCGGACGCGTCGCCGCCTATGCTCGTGGACGCGACTACCACCAGGTAATACGAGAGATGCTGATGGAAGTCGTTGCCGGACTTCGCTCACAGTTGTCAGAGCCCTTCGAGACGCGTATCTGCGTTGATACTGCTCCGCTCCTGGAACGCGAGTTGGCCCAGGCCGCCGGCTTGGGCTGGATCGGCAAACATACTGGACTGATCAACCGCCAATTGGGCTCATACCTGCTGCTGGGCGAGATCCTTACCACGCTCGAACTCACTCCAGCAACTCCCACGACAGACCATTGCGGCTCCTGTACACGCTGTCTGGACGCCTGCCCAACCGGCGCGATCTTCGCGCCCCACCAGCTAAATGCCGCGCGCTGCCTCAGTTACTGGACCATCGAGCACCGTACTGAAATCCCCCCAGATATCCACGAAAAGCTGGGTGATTGGGTCTTCGGCTGCGATATCTGCCAGCAAGTCTGTCCCTATAACCGCTCGGCCCCACCCGCCCGCCATCCCGATCTGACCACCCAATACACGCCAGCTCACCTGGACCTCCTGAAGCTCCTTACATTGCGCTCAGCCGAGTACCGGCGTCTGACGGCGAACTCCGCCACGCGCCGCGCCCGGTGTGCCATGTGGCGCCGTAACGCCGCCATCACACTGGGTAACTACACATCGCCCGACGCGGCCACCCACACCGCAGTGGAGCAGGCTCTCGTCGAAGCCGTACAAGACGACGATGCCACAGTCAGCGCCGCCGTGGCAAGCTCATTAAAGCGATTGAAAGAACGCGGTGCATAAAACGCACAACTGCGTAGGTCAGGGCATCAATCCGACTCTTGGCACCGCGCCGCGATGGCTCGCAGGCGACGGAGATTGACTGCGTCCCACTGCCGACCGGCTTCATTGGTGCCCTTGGGGGTTTCAAGAATCATCGGAATGTGGTGGAAACGACGGTCAGCCAACAGGTTACGGAAACCAGCCATGCCGATTCGGCCGTGGCCGATGTGGGCATGACGGTCACGGTGCAAGCCGAAATCGGTCAAGCTGTCGTTCATGTGCCAGCAATGGATGCGGTCAAGACCCACCATGCGCTCAGCCTCGGCAATCATCCCACGATACCCCGCCGGCTGGCGGATGTCGTAGCCGGCAGCAAAAACGTGGCAGGTGTCAACACAGACGCCAACCCGCTCGGGCTCCTGAACCTGAGTAATGATTTCCCCCAATTCCGCGAACGTGCGCCCCAGCGTGGTGCCCTGCCCCGCCGTTGTCTCCAACAACACCATCGTTTCAAGATCCGGTTGACGGTCGAAGATCTCATTAAGTGCCCGCGCCACACGTGCGATTCCGCCGGTCGGCGTCGGAGTCATCGCGGCCCCGGGATGCACAACCAGGTAGCGGATTGCGAGCTTCTGGCAGCGGCGTAGCTCCTCGGCGAATGCATCCCGGCTGCGCGCCCACAGTTGGCGATCGGGCGAAGCCAGGTTCACCAGGTAGGACGCATGTGCCACGACCGGGCCAAAGCCCGCCTTCGACAGCAATTCATGCCAGCGCTGCACGTCGGTCTCCCGAAACGGTGTCGCCCGCCACTGGCGTTGGTTCTTGACAAACACCTGCACTGTGTCAAAACCCAACTCATGCGCCGCGAGTAAGGCCTTGTGCATGCCACCCGCAATTGACAGGTGTGCCCCGAAGCGATGTTTCCGGACACGTCCCGGCCGACTTGTTTTTTTGACGCCCGCCATGCCCGGATATCTAATGGAGATTGGTATATGGGTCAAACGAGTGCTGACCGCCAATGTCTCCCGCAACCCAAAGCTTGATTCTGGCTTCGGCCAGCCCACGTCGGTATGAATTACTGAAACAAATCATGCCGCGCTTCCAGATCAAGGCCTGTCCCCTGGCTGAACCGAGTTCCAAACCGGACGCCGTAAATGCCGTGGCGTGGGCCGAAGCTTTGGCCTATTTCAAGGCCCGCGCCGTCGCCGATCGTCACCCCGGTAACTGGGTTTTAGGAGCTGACACGGTTGTGGTCTGTGAGCAGATGCTGCTGGGCAAACCACTCAATGTCGATGATGCACGCCGGATGTTACTCCTCCAGGCGGGACGCGCCTGCGACGTTATCACCGGTCTGTGCTTCGTGCGCGTAAACGGTGGCACGCAACGCCTGTTCCATGCCGCGCTGACACGTGTCTGGATGCGTGCCGATCAGGCCCAGATTGAAACTTACCTGCGTAGTGGCGACTGGTCGGGCAAGGCTGGCGCCTATGGCATCCAGGATGTCGGGGACCGACTGGTCGAGCGGATTGAGGGCAGTTTCTCCAACGTCGTCGGGCTACCGCTCGAAGCGGTTACCCGTCTGCTGAAACACCTATCATTGACAGCCTGAAGAACCCGTCAGGACTACTCCAGGACAATGTGGTTACCAATGTCGGCATTTCCGGTTGTAGTATGCCTGATAAACTCTGGTCGCTAGGCACCAGTTCGGCTATCATCCGTTAGGAGTGATTCTCGCAAGGTGGTTAGCCGATACGGACCTGGGGCCCCGCGGCACGTGTGAGGTGTAGCGTGGGCGGTCTGTCGGTTATCGTGGTCACGGGCTAGTAGGCGGCAACAAACGCATGGCATCCAGACTCGACTCGGCCTTAGGCGAATACTTGAAGCAGATCAAGAAGTACCCCCTGCTGACTGCTGAGCAGGAACAAGAGCTGGGAACCAAGGTCCGTGCCGCCGCCGAAGCGGATGAACTGTACGAGCGCGGCGAACTCACCCTCAAAGAGCGTGAACTGCGTATGCAAGCCGCCGTTGAAGCCCGCGAGCGGTTGGCCAAGTGCAACCTCCGGCTGGTAATCAGCGTGGCGAAAAACTTTCGCAACCGCGGCTTGCCGATGGAAGACCTGGTAAACGAAGGCAACGTCGGCTTGATGAACGCCATCGATCGCTTTGATCCCACTGTCGGCTCACGATTCAGCACCTACGCCGGCTACTGGATCGACCA
The DNA here is from genome assembly GCA_043820985.1 of Planctomycetota bacterium. Classification (GTDB taxonomy): domain Bacteria; phylum Planctomycetota; class Phycisphaerae; order UBA1845; family Fen-1342; genus JAAYXS01. The sequence continues at coordinate 9,297 of JBDRDH010000127.1, read as the reverse complement.
GGCCATTCGCCGCGCCGTGCAAAGCGCCTCGCAGATGATTCATATCCCCAGCTACCTGATAGAGCAAATCGGGCATATGCGCCTGGCCAAGCGCGAACTGGAGGAAAAGCTCGGCCGTCAGCCATCCATGATCGAACTCGCCGAGCATATGCAGATCACGCAGCGCAAGGCTTCGGCCATCTCACAGGCCATCAAGGCCTGCACCTCCCGCACCCAGGACGGCGGCGGCGATGGCGAGTCATCCCTGACCGAAGCTCTGCCAGACACCCGCACTCCTCAGCCCTTTGAAGCCGTCTTCAGCGAATCGGATGCCGACTTCGTCAGTCAGATGCTCGCCCGCATAACCGAGCGCGAAGCCCTGGTACTAAAGCTCCGCTACGGGCTCAACAGCCAGGATGGCAAACGCATGACCCTCAAGGAGATCGGCGAGGCCGTCGGCCTGACGCGCGAACGCGTACGGCAAATCGAGAAAGAAGCCACTCACAAGCTGATGGACTACGTCAAAGAGAGCATGTAGCTTCACCCCCGTCATTGATGTGCATGGCCGATTATACCTGACACTCAGGAAGCGGGATCACGTGTCAACTTATCAGTGCGCAACCTGCCGAACCAGCATCGAATATGAGGGAAAACTGCCTGACGAGTATCCCTTCTGCGGCATCCGCTGTCGCATGGTCGACCTGGGATTATGGTTCCGCGAAGCCTACTCCATCGACCATGACCTGACGGAGGAAGGCTTGGCGGACGAACAACTGCCCGCACAACCACCCCCGGCCCCGGAATAATCCGCCGCCCGTAATGTTGCCCCGACTCAATGCCGAAAATGTCGCGTGCCGGTGAAGATCATGGCCAGGCCGCGCTCATTGGCGGCGTCGATCACTTCCTGGTCGCGTTTGCTGCCACCGGGTTGGATCAGCGCGGTCACACCGGCGTCGGCCAGGATGTCGGGGCCGTCGCGGAAGGGGAAGAACGCATCCGAAGCCGCCACGGCGCCTTTCAACTTGTCAGCATGCCCGTTTTCCTGCGCCAGCCAGGTGGCAATGCGGCAACTCATCACACGCGACATCTGACCGGCTCCGTTGCCAATCAGCATACTATCGGCGCAGATGGTGATGGCGTTACTCTTGGTGTGTTTGCAAACCAGCCACGCCAGCCGCAGATCATCCATTTCTGCTTCCGTGGGTTGACGTTGCGTGACTACTTGCCATTGGTTTTCGTTGAGGCCGATCAGATCGCGGCTTTGCATGAGCACGCCGCCGGCGATGCGTTTGATGTCCATCTCGTCGGGATCGGGCGCGGCGCTCATGTCGCCGACAGCCAGCATTCGCACGCGCTCACCCCACTTCTTCTTTGTGCGGATGACCTCCACCGCATCATCGTCGAACGACGGTGCCAACCAGACCTCGACGAAGAAGCCGCCCACGCCGGCCGCTTTGCCCCAGCGCTGGTAGGTCTCCATGACCACCTCGGCGAATCCGGCATCCACGTCGAAGTTCACCGCCAGAATCCCACCCATGGCGGCGTTCGGATCACCCAGATACGCCTTGCGATAGGCTTCGAGCGCCTCCCCCTCGACCGCGACCCCGCAGGCGTTGGTGTGCTTGATAAAGCAAACGGCTGGAAGAACCTGTGTGGGACCGGTTTGTAACCGGTCATCAACTCCTGTGGGACCGGTTTCCAACCGGTCAGTCATCAGGACTTCCCCATACCCTGCATCTGATTTCCAAAACCACATGTATTCACCAGGATGCTCCACAATCCCAGCGGTCACCGAATTAGCTTCGATGTACTCCCATTTTTCAATAAACTCGGCCTCGTCACGAATGATGCGATCAAATGTTTCATCCAACCACACCGATCCTTGTACTCCTCGTAGCTTGTTAATCTCACGCGCCGAGTATCTTTTTATGCTGTGCATCAATTCCCCCAATGACACCCACTGATTAGGCTGGATTTCATGAGGTGCAAATAACAGATGCACATGATCCGGCATCACGCAGGCCGCATACAGCGTCATTTTCCGCGTGTGCCAATACGTACAAGCCCTGAGCACGATATCCCGTTCGTCTGGAGACAATGTCCTGGCACGTAATCTGAATGTGACGAAGTATGTTGCTTCTGGCCGCTGGATATGTGGCAGGTGTCTTCTGGTGAGATGTTCGGTTGAGATATGAGTGGAAGCTTGGCGCTGATTGACCGGTTGCAAACCGGTCCCACATTCGGACTGACCGGTTAAAAACCGGTCCCACAGTCTATCCCCCTCCCGCGTCAACTCCGCACACAACTCCAGCGCCGCGCTGGCGTCGGCGTAGTTATTGAATGACATCAGCTCGCGAGTGCGATGGGTTACTGGTCGCCACCCGACACATGTGCCCGGTGCACGGTAGTAAGCACCACTTTGATGCGGATTCTCGGCATAGCGTACAAGACCGCGCTTCTCCAAGTTCAAGAACGTCTCGACTGGGAGCCGTGGAGTCGAAGACTCTGGAAGTGGTGCAATCATCTGACTTAACAGGTAATCCCAGATCACGCCGTCATAGCCACGAGTGACACCGAAGGCGCGCGCTGCCAAGCGATGCGGACTCACTTCCGCCTCTCCCGACGCTGATTCTCGGAGATGATCAAGTATGAGCTTATAACCAGACGGATCACAAATGACTGTCACATGCTTGTGATTCTTCGCCGCCGCGCGGAGCAGGCAGGGGCCGCCGATGTCGATCATCTCGATGGCTTGCTCGAAGGTGCAGTCCGGCTTGGCAATGGTCTGCTCGAACGGGTAGAGGTTTACGACGACCATGTCGATCGGCTCGATGCCCTGCTCGGCGAGTTGACGCAGGTGCTCGGGATTATCGCGGTCGGCCAGAATGGCGGCGTGGATCTTCGGATGCAACGTCTTAACCCGCCCGTCCATCATCTCCGGAAAACCGGTTACATCCTCGACCAGCGTGACCGGTATACCAGCCTCGGTCAGCGTGCGGGCCGTGCCGCCAGTGGAGATAACCTCGATCCCAAACTCATCATGAAGCGCCCGGGCAAAATCGACGATCCCGGTCTTGTCATAAACACTAATCAGCGCCCGGCGAATCCTGGTTTTCTCAGGCATGCTTAATCCCTGAATTGAAAACGGGCCGCCACAATCGGCAGCCCTGAACCTCTCGCACCACGCGGGCCGCAATGGTTGCAAGGCAGCCCGACAGCGGCGTACATGTCTTCAACTTCAAACCCGTATTACGGCCGCGCTCCGCCGCTCTTGCCAAACTCCTTGGACACCTTGGATTTACCACCCAGCGGAGCCCCGCGACGCGAGGTCTGGAGCAGATCCGGAGTCTTTTCTTCGGGCGCCGCCGCGGTGTCCGCGCCAGCCGCGGCGCTTTCCGCCTCTTCAGCCGGTGGGTTGAGCGCCGCTCGCAAATCGCTACGTTGCACAATGGGCGCGCCGACCGGCCGGGCACAGAAAATGCGGCCGTCCGGATTCGCCAGGTAAAGCACTGTTTCGGCACTGTCGGGAGCGGTAATTGTGAAACCAGCCACCGCTATAGTATGCACTATCTGGCCGTCCTCCAGACCGACCACCAGAACAGTTTCATCCTGCGACAGGATATAGGCATATTTCTCATCGATTGTCAGGAGTGTACGACCACGCGGCAGCTTCCATTGAAATCTCTCGTCGATGCCGATCACCGAGGTGTTAACCGCCACCAGGCCATCATCCGGACAAAATTGATACGCCCGGTCACCAGCCAGCACGGGAGCTTCATATAAAGGCCCGGAGAAGCGCGCCCGCCAGCGGATCTCACCGAATAACAGGTCATACAGGTAAAGGGAATTGTCCCGGCTGGCGACATAAACTCCCCCCTCATCGGCGACCAAATCCGCCGTGATTGATGAGTATGTTGAAGTCTGCCAGCGAAAAGCCTTTTTCTCCGCCGTGCAGGAGTACACCGTGCCATCGCTGCTGGCGACGAACAGGCTGCCGTTGTACAGCGCGGGCGTCGAAGTTATCGGGGCATTAGTGATCGATTTCCAGCTATACAGCGGATTCGCCGCATCGATGGCATAAACCCGGCGATCGAGTCCGCCGATGATCAGACGCACACCATCGGTGATCGCCCCGGTTCCGGCGGCGAAACGTAACTCGGTCTTGGAGATGCCATCACCATAACGGCGATCGACTTGCAGGATCGTGGTCGGGCTGACGAACACCGCGCGTTCGCCCACGTGGCACGGTCGTCGAATGCGATAGCCCTCTTGCGCCGCGCGCCGCAGCCAGCGATTGGCCCCGGTCGGGGCATGTATCGCAAACACAAATCCATCATTGGTCGTGGCATATACCTGATCATCAACCAGGTACAGGTCGACCAGGCGCTGGTCAGCTTCGAGGGGCAATCGCAGTTGCCAGGTTTTGACCAGCTTGGCCACGCTCAACGTGGCATCGGGGATATAATCCTCCTCCGCCAGCGCCAGGGGAGCGACCAGTGCTATCACCATCCAGGTGCAAAGACGCTTGAGCAACATGGAGACATCCTGAAAATCGCCAGTGGCACGAACCAACCCCTGGCAGGGTCGTGCCGGCCGGCCGGAAATACTACGGAATTAGCCTAGTCTTGCGGCGGGAATCCGTCAACCTGTGGCGGTTGCGCTTGCATCTCGGCGGCGGCGGTCCTATGCTCCGCAAACGGGCGCTTGGCGCGGAATGCCCGGAAAGCTGCGTTAATAGAGAGTCGGGCATGGTGGCCTGCCACGCAGTGAAAAGGAGATCACAATGAGAATGGTGCGGTGCTTAGCGGCAGTGGGTTGTGGAGTGGTTGCGCTCGGTATCATGGGGTGCGGGCAAGGCCCTAAAGACATGCAAATTCAGGCCCAGCAGGAGGAGATCAATCGGCTGGAAGCCGAGAAACAGGATCTGATGGGGCGCCTGGCGCGGGCGCTTAGCGATCGAGATGAGGCGCGCGGCCGCGTGCTGGATCTACACCAGCAACTAGCCGATCTCCGGGCCCTTAGGGCCGCGGAGCCCACTGAGGTGCGTCAGGAGGGTCCCTGGACGGAGATGCCGGGCATCGCCTGGCAGGATCTGGCGGTCGACATCCTGTTCGACTCCGGCAAGGCCAAGCTCAAGTCAGCCGGCAAAACCGCCCTGCAACAGGTCGTAACCGACATCCGGCAACGCTACCCCGGGCGCCAAATCTGGATCATCGGACACACCGACAGCGATCCGATCAGCAAGTCCGGATGGAAAGACAACCTGGAGTTAAGTGTCCAGCGGGCCTGCTCGGTCTTCCGCGAGTTACAGCAGGCGGGGCTCAACGCGGCCACGCTGGTCGCCGCCGGTCAGGGTGAGTTCAGCCCCAAGGCCGCCAACGAGGCCAAGACCAAGCATTTGAACCGCCGCGTGGAAATTATCGCCGTCGAACTCCCCGATCGGGCCAGCGCCTTGCAGCCCGCGGATGGCAGCTAGAATTTCGCGGCCGATAATCCGCGTACTTCATTGTCTGACCACCAACCGGCTCGGCTGTACAGCGTGCCTGGGAACTTGGTTAGTGTATGCTCCGGCCGGTTAACGGCGACGCTGGATATCCGCAATCCGGACTTGCACGCCGCACTCTTCTATTTCTCCGCCACTCGTGCTACTCTGCGCGGGTGAACCTGTGCTGCGTCATCCCGTCTGGCGCGGGTTGTCTCGAACGTAGGATGCGAGCCGATGGAAATCCTGCCTGCGATTGACCTCCTGGAAGGCAAGTGCGTCCGGCTGATTCAGGGACGCTATGACCGCGTGATTGACTACGAAAGTGATCCGATTGATGTGGCCGGCGGCTTTAAGGCCGAGGGCGCCGTCAGCCTGCACGTTATCGACCTCGACGGTGCCCGCGACGGCCGCGTTGTCAACCTGGATTCCCTGCGACGAATTATCACCAAGACCGGCCTGCAAGTGCAGTTTGGCGGGGGCCTGCGTGATGAGGACACCATCAAGTCCGCCCTCGATGCCGGTGCCACGCGGGTAATCGTCGGCACCAGGGCTCTGGAAGACTGGGATTGGTTCCGCGCCGTCGTTCACCAGGAAAACTACGTTAACCGCATCGCGTTGGGCCTGGATGCGCGCCTGGGCAAGCTGGCCATCCGCGGTTGGACGCACGATACGGAACGGACCGCCGTCGATGTCGCCGAGGCGGTGGCCGACTGGCCCCTGGCCAGCATCGTCTACACCGACATCGGCCGCGACGGCCTGCTGCTGGGCCCCAACATCGAAGCTATCAAACTGCTGGCGTCCCGCTCCACCGTGCCGGTCATCGCCTCTGGCGGTGTCACTGATCTGGACGACGTTCGCCGCCTGTCGGAGTTGAATCTGGCCGGAATAGTGATCGGCCGCGCGATCTACGAAGACACCCTCAGTCTGGCCGCTGCCCTGAAAATATCACGTGCATTCACCTGAATGACGCCTCATCCCTAATTATCAAACATTCACATCCATCAGGCCTCAGGCGGCACGCCAGCAGCATCCGCGGAGTCATCCGGATTCCCCACCTTTAACGCCTCGCCAGCCGCCACCACGCTCAGCCCACAAGCCGCCGCCAGGGCCCTGATCTGCACGTTGTGTAATTTGTCGGCCAACAAGCCGCACAGCCGGCCCAGCACGTAAGCCCGACACACCCGCACGTGGTACAGCGGCTGGCCCCCGGGACCAGCCAGGCGTAACAGCCCGGTTTGCTGCCGGAGCCAGGAGGGTGAGCGGCGAAACCAGCGGGCCGTCTCGTGCGGCGTCATGAGTTCCTGTGAAACCTCAGTCATTTGTGCATTCTCCACGCCCTGAAATATGTCCATTCCCAGACATTATAGCCCCGGTCTCTCACAAAAAGCAAGATTTTCTAGAATTCATAAGATGTAGATCCGCACAAGCCCCCCGCCCGGTTCTGCCGATATTCTCTCTCGGACCGCCAACCATATAGCACACGAGTCATGGATCAGATTGCCACCAGTACAATTGCCGACGCCAACCTGGAGCCTGGCCGGTTGTTCCCCTTTCTAGTCGATCATCCCAAATATGACTCACCCACCAAGCGCGACAACTTCGACCGACTCATGGCCGCGCGCTCCGCTCAACGGCTTATTGTCGAAGCCGCACCGGTCTATTTACGTTTCGAACCGAATGCCCATTGCAATCTGCGTTGCTGCTGGGCGCAGCGCAATCCGCGCCACCCTGATCTGCGACCGCGCGGAAATGCCACCGTGGAGCTGGCCAAACGCATTGTCAGCCAGCTTGGTGACTGCCTCTACCAGGTAATCCTCTGCCACTGGGGCGAGCCAACACTCAACCGTCAACTGCCCGAGTTGGTACGCATATTCCACGACGCCGGCATCTATACGACACTCGATACCAATATGACCCTGATGACCGCCGAGCTTGCCACGCGGCTCGTCACTGCCGGCCTGGATAATATTTCCGCCTCCATCGACGGCGTCAGCCAGGAGTCATACAGCCAGTACCGCATCGGCGGCAACGTGAATCGTGCCCTGGCTGGCTTGCGCCATATCGTTGCACAACGGGAAAAACTTGGCCGCCAGAATCCGCGATTACGCTGGCAATTCCTCGTATTCCCCCACAATCAGCACGAAGTCGAAGCGGCGGAAGCACTCGCCGCCGAGATCGGCGTCGATACGCTCGACATCTTCGGCGGCAGCAGCCGGCGTTGGACCCGCACACAGGGCTTCCTGTCGCCGGAGCCTGCGGAGCGCCCGCCCGGCCTGCTCTGCGAAGACCCCTGGACCTACCTGGCGATCGACTGGGACGGCGCGGTGCACCTATGTTGCCGCGCCTTCCAGGCGCAACACGTCGTCGGCCACATGAACGAGCAAAGCTTGCGTGAGATTTTCGACAACGACCGCCTCCAACTCACCCGCCGCATAATCCGCGACGGCGTCTGGCAAACCACGGACGCCCCCACCCCCTGCACCGGATGCAACAAGGTCAAGGCATTCGCACCCGCTATTGCCGCTTTGAACCACCGGCTGACACTGGAATAGCCGCCGAGCCTGGGAATCACGTAGCGGCCGGCGGCTCGCCGGCCGAGGAACGCATCCGCCGAGTCTTGTAGGTCGGATCATCGACCCGACGAACGGGAAATGCAGAAAGCGTCGGGTCGATGACCCGACCTACACGGTGTCCCGAATTGCGGAGGCTTGCTAGAAGAGGCGCCTAATGAGCCAAACAAGTAGGAGCACAACACCAAGGCAGAAGGCGCACATACCGAGCATCCGTACCCTAGGGATAGGCATCAGGTGTTTGTCCGCAATCCTTCCATAGAAGACGCGTGGATCTTCCAGCGCGCCGAGCTTTTGTAACTGCCGCGATAGATCCCCGGGCGGTTCCGTCCACCTCCGCATGAACTCGTCGAAGGTGTTCGGCAGCGCCTTTAGAATATCCCGCGATTTAAGTGCCGCATACTTTTGGGGGGCGTAGAACAGAAGCCAATGCCGATGCAAAAAGACGCTAAGCGCAAAGAGTCCGAAGCAGAGGGAGGCGATCGATAAACTCGTTCCTGCCCCAAGTCCATAGAGCGCGATCGGCACTGCCGGAACGGCGGCAAACGCGAGCATGATTCCACCCAGGGCCCATGGACGTGTGATCCCGGCGAACTGGCGAGATTTACGATCGTCGCGGGCAACCTTCGCAAAGTTGAGCGTCACGCACTGAAAAACGGCATACCGAAAACGATCCTCAACTTCGCGGCCCTGGCACTGCATAAGCTCCTCGAAACGGTCCACAATGGTCTGTAGAACGAGGCTGCATGGCCTATCCCAGAAAGCGCGCTTCTGCGCCGCCGTGTTGGCTTCGTCGATAATCTGCTCGCACGCGTGGGCTTCCGCTCCGTTCAGGGCGAACAGATACCATCGCATTGAAGGCTCAATGTCTGCCTTCAGGTCAGCAATTGTCTGCCGGATCAGCTCCCGGTACGGCACTTCCCTCCACTGTGTCCGAAGTTTGGCAAGATTCGCGCAAGCGAATTCGTTGCTGAGCTCGTCCCGACACTGCCGATGTAGCCCTTCCAACGAGCCACACTCGTCCGTTGGCATACCGAAACCTCATCAAGTTCCTTCGCCCCTGCCCTCTCAGGCTTCCCTGGGTCGGCCGACCAGCAGGAGGTGTAGTCGACAGCCGGACTTCTTCTCCAGTTTACTCATTAGGCTGTCACTTACCAGTGGACGGCCAGCTTTGACATGGACAGACACTGCGACGGCCGACACGGAGGATCGGCCGCTACATGATGCTTACTCCGCCACGTGGGTGGCGTCGACTAGTTCGCC
>JBDRDH010000126.1:0-6656 GCA_043820985.1 Planctomycetota bacterium | reverse complement strand
ATACACCCAATCATTGCCACGGCGATCAGTGTACGTGGTCTCCCACAGATCATCGTTGCTGAGTGTGTCGTCGTAGTCGAGTTCCTGCTCATAACGTACTGTAGTTTGCGGATCGACTTCGTGCTCGGGATCCTGTACCAGTGTCAGCAGGCCATCAGTGTATGTGTACGTCCACTGCTGGTGATAAGCCTCGTCACGCTCCGCGTCATGCTTGACGTGGATATCCTCAATCCGATTGCCAGTCGCATACTCGAACTGCAGGTAGACCGCCGGAACCGCCGTTAGATCGCCAACCGCCTCATACGGCAGATTGATTTTCTCCAGCCGGTACGAGCCATCGTACTCAAAGCTCCACTCGCGCCCGAGCGGGTCTGTAATAGTGTCCAGCAGGCCGTCGTCATAGGTGAACACAAGCCGGTGCTTACCGACCACGTTTAGACCATCGAAGTCGTCGGCGGCACTCATCACGTAGTCGATACGGTCCTGGCCGTCACGATGGACCGTCACACCCATACCGGCACTGTCGTAAACCTCAGTCAGGGCACCGTACTCGTTGTAAATCGCCCGCGTCTGGCCCGGGCTGGTCAGCGTCCACTCCTCGTCGTTGGAGTCCCACACCAGCGTATTGTGCACGCCGGCGGGGGCCACGTAATCGCTCCCGGCCGCGGTGAACACGGTCCGGCTGCCGTCCGCCCCAACCACCGCGACGGTCTCATCGCCGTCGGTGCCGTCAATATAGCTGCCATAGCTCACGCTCCAGCCGTCGCCCAGGTCAAAACCCCACGCCGAATAGTCCGCGGCGTACGACGCCGACAGGCTGTTGTGATACAACGTGAACGCCACCGGCGGCCCGACCGGGTCGAACGCCACCAGCGGAATCGCCGTCAACACGTTGCCATTGCGCAGGTTAACCGACGAGAACGGCGAGACCGGCAAACCGGCCCCCCACGCCGGCGTCGCCCCCGCACCGCCCGGAACCGGCAGCGTATCGTCATACGCCGTCACGCGCACGGCGTCGATTTCGTCTTCGGCGTCGAATTCCTCGTCGCCATCGGCGTCCGCTTCGGCGAAGATGCGCGTCTCACCCTGTGCCGCACTGACCGCCACGCCGTCAATCTCCAGGTGGACCGGGATCGGATCCTCGGTCTGGCTGCCCACCGCGGCGATGAAAGCGTCCGTGTCATATCCATTCAATTCCCAGTCGCCGTTCATGTCGGCGGTCAGAATGGCGTCCTGATAGTACGTGGATTCGTATGTGCTGGGATTGCCCAAAGCCAGGATGTAACCGCTGATGTCGTAGGAGTTAACGTTACCATCGTGATTCATATCGGCGAGGATGCCGTGCGTGTACTCATTGCTGTACGGATAATCGTAGGTCGTGCCCGAGGTCAGGCTCTGTGCGGAGCCGTAGAGGGACAACGGTATGACGATGTCGATCTCATCCGGGAAGGTCAGCCGGAGGGTCAGATCAACCAGCTCGGTCTCGCCGGTGGGGGCGAATTCGAGCACGGCCGGCGTGTCGTTGGCGGCATCGATGTCGATCTGCTTACCGGTCAGGTACGGATCGTCCTCGATGACATCCTCGTCATCATCCCGATCGGCGTAATCGGGCGGATCGGTGCCCATGTCGTTGTCGGAGTCGATATCCAGATCCGCGTCGCTGCCATTTTGCGTCATGGCCAGCGGCAGCCCCGGATGGGCCGGCAGGTTGTCCGCGATCAGCTTGCCGAAATCGGGGATGTCGTCCAGATCAAGATACCCGTCGTCGTTAAAGTCCGCGATCCGCAACAGGTAGCGCTCGTTGTGTTCGTATTGCTCACACCAGGCCTCGGGATCGGTCCAGGCCAGCACGAAGGCATTAATATCGTCGTAACTGATAATACCGTCGTCGTTCAAATCCCCCTCAGGGGCGGGCTGACCGCGGCCACGACAAAAGCCGTCAGGATCAGCAATGTGATAGTCGCCGCGGCGGTCCAGATGCCCACCTGGGCCCAGCGTGTTGGAGCATTGATCCGATGTGACATTGTCATTGTACCTCCCGCAATTGGCCTGCATGTCTGTGTACATCGATTTGATGCTTTTTTACACACACTAAACTCGATACGTCATTTGATTATCCCCACGCACACCGCTGACCGAGTTAGCCAGGCTCTTCAACAGTATGCACGGATTGCTGTCACCCACTATGTGTAAACAATCACTGACAAAGGGACGCACCCCGTTGGCCGCCCCGCGCTCAAAGCCACCCAGCACGAGAATCTTCGCTAAACGATATGAGTCCGATAGTGTCCAGTCAAGTAAAATCTGGATTTGCCGGGAGCAATGCCCAAGCGTAGCGCGGGCATGCCATCTTACGCCGAGACATGCCGGCGCCTGCGGCTTCAGCGGCACCCAGCCGGCGTCGAGCACCTGCACTATCTGCCCGGCGAACCACAACTCGCCGGCCGGGAGAATGGGACAGTCGACGGCGTGCACCCGACCGATCTGGGTTTCTACCGCATGGCGGAAGCGTACGAGCCGGTATTGCGAAGAATTCTAGCGGGTACACGGTAACGTGTGTTCAGTATGCCTGGCTCAGCAGGAGCTTCGCCCTCCCTTAAACGCAGAATCGTTTCTGAAACTGCTCTAGCCGCCGCCGTGACGTACGTCATTGGCCAGGGTGTGGAGGTGGTCCAGGGCGCGCGGGGCGATGCGCAAATCCAGAATCGCCCGGCCATTCTCAAAGCGGCGATCGAGGATCTCGGCGTATTGTTCGAGGAAACGTAGCGCGCGGCCGTCCTGGGCTGGCAGGGATAGTGTCATCTGCCGCAATTCGCCGCGCACGCGCCGGTCAACCGCCGCGTGCAGACGGTCGAGGCCGTTTCCGGTGCGGGCAGACACCGCCAGGGCGTCGGGGTATTTGTCGCGCAGCACGGTCAGCAAGGCGTGGTCCTCGACGGCGTCAGTCTTGTTCAGTAGCAGCAATGTTTGTTTGTCACCCGCACCCAAGTCATCCAATACATGCTGGACAACGGTGATTTGCTCGGGGGCCTGAGGATTGGCGGCGTCGACGACATGCAAGAGCAGGTCGGCGTAAATGGTTTCCTCCAGGGTGGCGTGAAACGAAGCCACCAGGTGATGCGGCAGGTCACGGATGAAGCCGACCGTGTCCGACAACAAGACGAAACGTCCGCCGCCCAAAGGCCAGCGGCGCGTCAGGGTGTCCAGCGTGGCGAAGAGCCGATCCTCGGTGCGGGTCTGGGCGTCGGTCAAGGCGTTCATCAAGGTGCTCTTGCCGGCATTGGTATAGCCGACCAGCGAGATGGTGTAGAAATCGCGGCGGGCGCGGACCTCGCGTACCTTGCGGCGATCGATCTCAACGATCTGGCGTTTGAGTAACGCCACGCGCTTGTCGACGAGGCGGCGGTCGATTTCGATCTGACGTTCGCCAGGACCGCGGGTGCCGATACCACCCACCGCGCCGATTCCGGTGGCACCGCCGGCGCCGGCAATCCGCTCCAGGTGCGTCCACATATCGCGCAGGCGGGGGGCAGTGTATTCAAGCTGGGCCAGCTCGACCTGCAAGCGGGCTTCATGCGTGCGGGCCCGGCTGGCAAAGATGTCGAGAATCAGCTCGCTGCGGTCGAGGACCTTGCGCTGCGTGGCCTGCTCGATCTCACGGATCTGCGAGGGGCTGAGGTCATTGTCGAAGATGACTATATTCGCGTCGTAGGCATCGGCCCGCTGGCGTAACTCTTCGAGTTTGCCTTTACCAACACATGTGGCCGGGTGCAGAGCTTTGCGGCGTTGCACGGCCCGGCTGACGACAATCGCGCCGGCGGATTCGGCCAATTCCGCCAATTCGGCCAGCGGATCATCGATCAGCGGTTGTCCGCCGAGCAGAACGCCGACGAGCAAGGCGCGCTCCTGTTGTACGGAGCTGTTGTCACGGATATTTACGGACAAAGCCGGGTCCTTCCATGGATGTGGTGGTCCGGTTTGAGAGACGTGGAATCAGCAGTTAGCAATGATATTGATCCATACTCCACCAGACTATGCCGTACCCACCCAGCGGTACGGCGTTTACGCTTATCAGAATTATACATCATACTCAGTCCGGAAGCCCGAGCGAAGCATAATCGCCCGTTTCGCCAGCGCTGACAAAATCACCATCACGGCTGGTGGTTGAAGGTACTCTGCCGGCCGGGTGGGATTTGCTGTTGCCGGCCGAAAATTAGCGTCTCCAGCGGCGTTGCGCCGCGGTGATCTATCGTGACGCGCCCCGGCTCGATGGTGATATACAAGGGCTGCGTGTCCCAAACCAGGGGGAAGCGCAATGCCGACCAACGCGGGGGCAGGTGGGGGTTGATACTGAGAATGTCGGACTGCATGCGGCCGCGGACGCCGGCAAAGCCGAAGATGGCTGCTTGCCAATTTCCGCCGGCGCAGGCCAGGTGGAAGCCGTCGGCGGCGACGCCGGGCGTCAGATCATGTCGTACCGAGGCATCCCACATTCGCAGGGCTGCGTCAGCATCGCCGATCCAGGCCGCCACGGTGGCGTGCAGGCAGCGGCTGAGACTGGAGTCGTGCGAAGTCAGGGGTTCATAGGTTTGATAGGCCACCTGCATCTGCTGCCGATCGAACTGATGCGGCAAAAGCGCCAGCAGGTGAATCACGTCAGCCTGCCGGATGGCCTGGCTGCGGTATAGCCGTTCGCGGCTGACGGCGTGATCCAGCGGCTGCGTGCGATCCGGCCAATAGCGGTTGAAATCCAGCGGCTCACGCTCGAAGAAGTCATCGGATTGCAGCACCAGCCGGCGCTCGGCATCGTAGGGCAGGTGGAGCTTGCCGGCTATGGAGGCAAAAGTAGATAACTCCTCGGCGGTCAGCTCGAGCTCGGTTTGCAGAGCCTCGGCGGCAGTGCTGTCGGAGGCGCGCAGCTCATCCCAAGCCTGGTTGGTCAGGTGCAGAGATAAGGCCACCAGGTGATTGGTATAGGCATTGTTGCGGCAGAACGGCGTGTACTCATCGGGGCCGACCGTCATCAACAAGTCATACTCATCCTGCCGCGCGTTGTAGGTGACCCGTTGGCACCAGTACCGAGCGCAGGCGGTCAGGACACGGGTGACACGTGACAGGAAGAGGGTGTCGGCGGGATTGGCCAAATGAGCGTGCCATAAGCCATAGGCGACATCGGCGGTAACATGGATGCCGTGGTCGGCGAAGTAACGGTCCGGGCAGTGTTCGTCGCCAAGCGGACAACTCTCACGGGCATAGCGGGCGCCGGGATAACCATCACGTTGGGCGTTGCGGCGGGCACCAGCCAGACTGGAGATACGGAAACCCGCCAGGGTGCGGCCGATTTCCGGCCGGGTGTAGAGGTAAAACGGGAGCATGAACATCTCGATGTTGCGGAAATAACGGCCGCAACAGGCTTCGCCACTGGCTCCGGTGGGATCGATGGCGTGGCGGTCGTCGAGTTCAACCGCGGCGCGTAGCAGGTGATAGAGGGACAGACGCAGCGCCTGCTGGCTGGCTGGATCACCCGCGATCACAACGTCGGTCTGGTCCCAGCGCTGTTGCCAGATCTCGTCGGATTCCCGCGCCAACCGTTCATAGCCGGCACCGGTTGCGTTCCAGACAAGGTTACGCGCGGCGTCGAGCGGCGCGCCCTGGACATGCCGCGAGGAGGTCATCGAAGCGTACTTATCGACCACCAGCTCGGTACCGGGATCCAGAACATGTACGCCGGTTACGGCCGCCCAGCGCGGTCCGGACTCGATATTCCAGACTATGCCGGCGTCGCAGATCATCAGGGCGGCGGCGGCCACGTAGTCGCCACGGTTGGTGCGCAGCTCGACAGTAACGGGCTCATGCTCGCCGGTGAAGGTGATGCTGTCGAAGTGATCGAAACCATTGGTGCGTACATCGGCGTCAAGCGTGCCGAGCAGACGCAGCTCGGCGGGCGGGCCGTCGAGGTGGCGGAAGCGGCAGCGCAGGGCCATGACGTGCTTGCGTTGGGCGCTGATGAAGCGTTCGAAGCGGACGGCGACGGTCGAGCCGCGGCGGGTGTGCCAGGTGAACTCACGTGACAAGCGGCCGGTACGCAGGTCGAGTTGTCGGCGATAAGCGGTGATGTGGCTCTGTTCCATTTCGAGGCGTTCGTTGCCCTCGTAGACGATCAAGCCATGCAGCGCCGGCAGGTTAATCAGCTCTTCACCACAGGTGGGATGCGGGCCGGTCAGGCCGGGCAGGTAGGTGCCGACACGGCTTTTGAACTTGGGCAACGGTGACGGGACGGGTGCGTTTGACAAATGCAGGTATTCGCGATCCTGCGGATCATTGTCCAGGCCTTCCTCGAATGAGGCGCGCTGCTGTAACACACCACTGCCAATCGCCAACAGGGCTTCGTAATGGCGACAGTGGCGCGCCTCGAAGGCTTCCTCGACGATGGTCCAGGTTTCAATCTCGGCACTCACCACTAATCTCCCAGAGGTCAGCGGCTACCCCACGCCGCCCAGCAGCCGGCGGAATAGTTCGGGGAAAAAACGCATCCCGCAGTGGTCGAAATCAGTAAAGACAATAATCGTGGCAATCGCATAGTGCATGGTCAACACCCAGCATACCAGCGTCCAGATTATACTGGCTGGACGCGCGGTCCAGCCCAGTCGGCGGCG
>JBDRDH010000125.1:0-15365 GCA_043820985.1 Planctomycetota bacterium | reverse complement strand
GTTTCTCCGCGCCCTCCGCGTGCTCCGCGGTTTAGAATGCTGCATGACCGCTTCCGTTTTCGACATCCATCCCCGCCGCCGCCGCGCGCTCCCGCGAATCCCCAACGTCCCGATAACAAAGATGCTCCGTTTAGGGGGGTGTCAGCATGACTGCCTTGATCACCTTTGGCTCATACAAGCGCCAGACCCGATCCTATCGGACCGCCCAACTCAAACGCCTCGCGTGCTCGCGTTTTTTGTCCATCTTCCTGCGTCGTCACCCGCGGGCTCTGTTGTGGGGTGGGGCGTTAACCCTCGCTGGCGCTGCGGGCTCGGATTGGGAGGGGCGCCGCTGCTACTCACAGCCGAGACGGCTATGTTACCCGGGCGCCGGCTGGCGTTACGCGTTCGGAAGTGAAGTTGTTGGATCAGGCTCTCTCGACCATCCGGTCGATGAGGAAGTCGGATTCTTCCAGGGCGCGGGTGGTAAAGTCGCCGAGGAACTCACGGACCTGCTTGTAAACTTGGGTGAAAGCGGCGTGATCCTGCTGTTCGGCGATCGCGCGCAGTTTTTGTACGGATTTCTCGAAGGCCGCGATGACCTCGGGAGTGGCGGGATTGGACATCTGGATCGAGGCGTACAGGTCGGGTGATTGGGCAAAATGCCGCGCGGTTAGCAGCAATTCGAGCATGTAGATTGGCGATGTGAACGCCAGCGTCTCGTCGATTGGCACGCCGATCTCGGCTAGCGTATGGCCCATGACCTCGGTGGAGAAGTGCACCAAAACCTGCACGACGGACATGGCGCGGTCATGAGCCTCGGGTGTCGTCTCCAGCATGTTCAGGCCGCGGGCGTGCAACATCTGCTTGAGCCATTTCAGCCACTCATCACCCCGGCCGGGTGTCAGCACGATTCTCTGCCCCTGGAGCGAGTGCACCGACGGACCGAACAACGGATGCGTGCCGACCACGCTGGCCTTGGTCGAGTCCAGCATGGCTTGCAAAGGGGCCATCTTGATCGAGGTGACATCCATCAGCAGCGCTTGAGGGCTTACCAGTGGCCCCAGTGTCCGAATTACCTCCTCGGTTACATCAATCGGCACACTGATAATTACCACGTCGGCGGCGGCCGCGGCTTCCGCGGGCTTCAGGCTCGTTTCCAGGTCGGCCACCATCACGGTATGTCCCAGATCGCTGAAAAGGTCCGCCATGCAGCGGCCCATCTGGCCCTGGCCACCAATAACCGCCACACTGCGTGGCTCGATGTCGGGCGGAACCTCGGCCCGCAGGGCGGCTTGCCGGTCCCGGCTGGCCCATAATACCAACCGGTAGAGGCTCTCAATCAGCTCCGGGGACAGGCCGAGTTGGGTAGCCCGCCGGCGACGCTCCGCGAAAAGCTCGCGTTCGCGCTGAAAATCACGAATCTCCAGGCGATGATCGCGCTTGTACTGGGCGATTTCCGCCACGATGCCATTGCGGCGGGCCATGAGCTGAAGAATCTCACGGTCGATAGCATCTATCGTGGCGCGTAATAGCGTTAACGGACGTGTGCTGGCGGAATCAGACATGGGCTTCGCTAGCTCCATCTGGTGTTGAGCGGCTTGTAGGTTTTGTTGTCATCATTTTACTGATCAACAGACCAGCGCCAGTAGTGATGCCGATGCGCTTTACGTAAAATCCATCGGCCTGATACGATACTATTCCATCGGCGATGAACGACTTCTCTTTTTAGCTCGCCACCATTGGAGACGACATGTCAGTGCTGAGCTACCGAACCGCCGGCGAATCACATGGCCCGGCCATGACCGCCCTGATCGAGGGGCTCCCGGCCGGTTTGCCAGTCAATCTGGACTTGATTAACACCGAGTTACGGCGGCGGCAGGGGGGATATGGCCGGGGGGGGCGGATGCGGATCGAACAAGATGCGGCGGAAGTGCTCAGCGGGGTACGCCGGTGGATTACCATCGGCTCGCCCGTGGTGCTGCAAATTGTTAATCGCGATCATCGGATTGACATAGCACCGCCGGTACATCGCCCCCGGCCGGGGCATGCCGACCTGGCGGGCAGTCTGAAGTGGTTGACGACAGATTGTCGCTCGACGCTGGAGCGGGCTTCCGCGCGTGAGACCGCCGCCCGGGTTGCCGCTGGTGCGTTGGTGAAGAGCCTGTTGGCTGAGTTTGAAGTGATTTGTGCCGGATTTGTGGTCGAGTTGGGTGGGACGGTTGCTCATGTCCCGGAAGACGCGGAACCGGCACAAATTATCGCCGATCGTGACGCGAATGATCTCTACACGCCGGATGCCAGGGTAGTTGATACCATGCGGACTCAGATTGACGCGGCTGAGCAGGCGGGAGACACGCTGGGTGGTGTGATAGAAGCGCGCGTCTGGGGCTTGCCGCCGGGATTGGGCTCGTGCTCTTCCGGGACGCAGCGGCTGGACGGGCGTCTGATGCAGGCCGTCGGTTCAATCCAGGCGTTCAAGGGCGTGGAAATCGGATTGGGCTTCGAAGCTACCCGCCGACCAGGCAGCCAGGTGCACGACGCGATCGAGTTCGATCCCGCGCAACGCGAAACGTCGAACTTCGGTTTCAAGCGGCGGTCGAACAACGCCGGCGGCCTGGAAGGGGGGATGACCAATGGCATGCCTCTTGTCGTGCGTGGGGCGAAGAAACCCATCAGCACACTCAAGCGTGGTCTGGGCAGTGTCAACCTGGAAACTCTGAAACCCGAGCATAGTGACTATGAGCGCAGCGACGTCTGTGCCGTGCCGGCGGCCAGTGTCGTGGTTGAAAATGTCGTGGCTTTTGAAGTCGCCCGCGCGTTGCTGGAAAAGTTCGGCGGCGACACGCTACGTGAAGTTAAGGCGGCGTATGAGACGTATTGCGCCGCAGTACGCGGGCTGGCGTGAGCATGAAAGACCGATAGTTTGCCAGTTTTCCATTGCTACATACCGAACTGAGCGCATCGAGGTTGGTGGTGCCCATGGCGCTGAATGATGCCGAAGTGCTGGCTCAGCCAGGCAATCATGTCACGTCCTATAAAAACACACCAGGGCGGCGTTCAACTGTCCGTGGAATGCAGGGCTTTCGCGAGCCAGGGACGATAACCTCGGCACGGCGGCCATCCGCTCGCGCCGACAGCTTGTTGGCGGAAATGCTGGCAGCACAGTTGAATATGTACGTTTGCATACGACTTTTTTCTTGCATCGAACCCTGACGTTGGTGTAGAGTGTGAACAAGAGTGAGTGTGGACGGTAGTTCAGCTCCATTTAACATGGGCCGGGGAAACACGGCAATCGTAATTAGGCCAATCCCCAACGCCCGTGTTGAAGGGTGCGAGTACAACCGTCGGGTATTCTAGGCTACGCACGAGCGTTTGTAGTTCGTGCGATCCGTATGCAAGCAGCACCGGGGCCACGTGGCCCACTGCTGACGCATCGATCAGAAATATTGGAGGAAACATATGAGAAGCGTGACAGGAATTATTAGTGTGGCCTGCCTGGTAATGATGGCCACGGCAACCGTTAACGCGGGCACGGTGATTGCGTATGACCTGCGTGGCGACAAAGAATTGTTGTCATTCCCGGCCAACGCACCGGTGGACAATGTCATCGCTGGACCGCTGGTCGAGTCAATCTTTGCGATGGACTTTAACAACCTGGCGACGACGCTTTATGGGATCACGTACACCGGTACAACGGCCATGAACCTCGGCACTATCGACACGACGACGGGTGCTTTCACCACGATCGCCCCGGCGACCGGTTTCCTGGCCGGCGAGACGAATGTCGTAGGCATGTCGATGGACCCGACCACCGAGACGATGTATGCGGCCACCGGCTCCTACCTCTATCAGTTGAACCTGACGACCGGCGTCGTCTCAAACGCAGTCCCATTTACCGGCAACGTCGGCGGTGAGATGTTCATCGACATCGCGATTTCCGCTGGTGGGCAAATGTACGCCCACGACATCGTCACTGACGCGCTGTACAGCGTCGACAAAACGACCGGCTCCGCTACTCAATTGGGATCGACCGGTTACCTCGCGAACTACGCTCAGGGCATGGACTTCGATTACGAGACTGATACCCTGTACGCGACGATCTACACCGGCGGCGGCACTGGCGCATTCGCGTCGTTTAACCTGATCACGGGCGCGGCCACCGCGATTGTCGACACGACGCCGTGGAACAAGGAGATGGAGATGGCGGTCGCCTACCCCATCCCCGAGCCCGCGAGCCTGATCCTGCTGGCCCTGGCCGGCCTGGCGCTGCGTCGTCGTTAATCTATCCCCGACAACGCACGCTTTAATTTAAGATTCTAAGAAGCCCGCCCTGACCGGCGGGCTTCTCTTTGCGCCGGACGCCGCGGATGTCTGTTGGTGCCACTGCCAAGCAGTAACACGCGATGTGTGCATGGATGCCACAGACGATGTAGCCAGCCCGTCTGTCAGGGCTTGTCGGACTTGGCGGGCTGCGTCTCGGCCAAACGCTTATCGGCGGCTTCGCGCTGCTTGCGCGTGGGCAGCTTCTCCAGTCGTGGGAGCAGACTCTCGTTGAAGATGCCGTTGATCGGGGCGCGAAGCTTGTCCACGCGTTTCTGCAACTCGGCCACGCGCTCGCGGTCGTCATCCTTGGTGGCGTGCTGAAGCTGTGACGAGAGCGATGTCACTTCGGGACGAATACGTTCTACAATCTTTCCGGCGCGCTGCTGGCAGTCCGCCAGGATTCTCATGGCCTTGGCGGACTGCTCCTCGTCGAGCTGGTAGCGCGCGATGAAGTCCCGAACGTAGGCCTCCCAAAGTTCATCGTAAGCCGTGAGCGCTGAGCGCAATGCATGCGTGATCTTGCTGAACTTACGCCTTTGTCGGTCCTCGGGCAGCATATAGGGACTGTCGTAGCGCCGACGCTTATGCATCTCGCGAAACGTCGGGCCCCACTGACATTTGCCGTCGCGCACATCCTGCTCCCACTGGTCCCAGGATGAGATCGCGTCGCCGTTCCAGATCCGCGGCTTACCGATGGCCGTCGGCAGATGCTGGGCGGAGACGTGCGTGCCGGGTTCGGCGCCCAGGTCGGCGAGTGTGAACTGGCGCGGATCGGTGGGCTGGTTGATGGATGCTGAACGAACACTAATTGAATCAGTCAGCCCGCCATTCTTGAAGTACTGTGTCTTCTCAGGGAACCACACGTCACCATACTGCTTCAGTATGCAGCGGACTTCGTAACTGTTTGTGGCGTTCGTTAATGTGGCGCGCTCCACGTTCCAGCCCTTGTTCGGGTTGATTTCCCACCTAGCCTCCGCCGCGCCGTTGTTATAAGTGGCCCTCACGACGTACACGTCACCTACCTGCGTCTGCTCCCACTCGGGCGCGTCGGTGTGTGGCAGATTCCAAATGGCCTCGAAGCCCACGGCCGCCTTCATGCTTCTAGTGAATGGACTGATTCCGACCATGCGAATGTCTTTGATGTAGTCCATCACGAACGATTGGTCTGTGGGCGTATCCGGTCCCCACCACTGAGCGTGTGTGCCAGTTTCCTGGTAGTGCCACTCACCGTCGGTGTTGCGCATGTAGATTTGTGGATACATGCTCGCGCCTAGTTTCGAGTCCGGGTGGAATACCGTCCATCCATCCTCATCGCCGCGATTTTCAAATATGTCGTCGCCGTTCTTGGCGAAGCGCGAAACGCATGAGAGCGTTGCAGGGTCGTCTGGGCCGGACATGACAACCCACTCGATCCGGCCGCTGATGATGTCCTTGCGGGCTTCCTCGAGCGCCAGGAGCGCTGTCGGGATATCACCGGCGGCCCCGCCGAATAGGCTGCCGTCCATCCCCAGTACCAACAGTATCAGGACACTCGTCCCCATTACACCAAACTCCTACACTCTAAATGCATCAGGGCGAGAACGAGAACCGTGTCCCAGGCCGCGCAAGCAAATTGGTTTCTCATGTGATCTCCCCTTTGCACGCAGTGCCTTGGTTGTACGTCGGTGAGGTGTCCAAAGAGCCATCGGGTCGCCAATCACAAGGGTCTACGCCACCCAAGCCACACGCGCCACCAGAATACTCGGCGCAGTTAACCTGTGACCCACCTTCCTGCACGCACTTTTTCTTGTTCGAACACCACGCGCTATCACCTTCCGTGATTACGTAGCCCTCCGCAAGTTCAACAAAGGTGAAGTCATCCGTGTTACAAGCGATCTTCAGCGCGGTCTGCCGCTGGCCGCTGCCATTTACGCAATTGCAGTTCTGCCCTTCAGCACCGCAAACGCATCCGACAGGATTGGCCACCGTGCACCCCGGACACATTATGTTATCGACCCTGCCACACCAATCGCCTCGGGCCTCATGCCCTCCGACACACACCGCGAGACCGACCACGACACAAGCAACACACAAACCCAGTCCCTTCATAATAAACCTCCACAGATTAATTGCCGGTTCTTCCTTTTGACACGTGTGTAACCAGGAACCTCGACGTCAGGCCGCGCTGCGTGGTCACACAGACCACCACCGCATCTTGGAGCCCGTCGTCCTTCAACGACACCGAGACGGCCAAGCCGTCCTCATCGACCGATGCGACGACACTGTCGTTGTCGGCTGAGACCGACAATAACCGCGCGGTCAGGCCCTCCCGCGTAATGAATCCTACTTTCCGGGTCTCCCCCAGCCGCAGGAATACGTGGGACGGAACCGGGCGCAACTGGGCGCTGCCTTCCGCGCGAACGCTCAAAGTGAACTGCGGATGCGTTGGGTCGTCGGTTGTCACGCGGATTTTTCCGAAGTTCTTGCCGTACGGGAGGTTGCGCTTGGCCACGCGCACGATGATCTCAGTTTCCCGCTCTCCGCGCCGGTTCAATCCGACCTCCAGCCACGGCAAGTCAACCGTCGGCTGCGCGGTGATCTGGGCTGTCTCTGACGAAAACACCGCGGAAGCGATCGCGTCGTCTGCTTCGTCGTCCAGGTCAACTTCGCCGAAATCCAGGTGGTCGGGTAATACGCAGTACGTGCTATACGCTGCATAATTGAGAAGAACTGTATACACAATGCCGGAATCGAGAAGTAGCTCGATCTCCTTCGACCGCTGCCCCAGCCCGGCGCCAATGTGAAGCTCGCCTTCAATCGCGAGGCGCTCGCCGCTCTCCACGATTCGGTTCACGTAGGACGACATGTCGATCGCCATGCACCCGCACGACGACTTCAGTGTCGCAATGGTGACCGGATCCAGGCTGTCGTTAATAAAGGTCGCGGTGAACGGGACCTCCGCAAACCAGGGCTGTGAGCCCAGATCGATTTCCAGGGGGGAGAAACCTATATATTCAACCGGCAGGCTGTCTTCGCCGGGCGGGGACGGGTGCTTATTCCCCTCGCGAGCGCCAACCCAATACGCACCGAGCACCAGTACGACAACGACTAGCACCTTGAGCAATAGCCCAGCTTTCATATCTAGACTCCCCATCTGTCCCCCCTTCTGAAATGAGCCTCACCGTGTAGCGACTACTCACCGGCGCGGCCCCCCGGGAAGGGGGACAAGGCGTCCGATATGAAGTATTCCCCCCCCCCGGATTTGTCAAGGAAAACTATAATATTTGGTCCCATTTCGGACGACTGAGGTCGCTGTCTTACGTAATGATCCCGTTTGGATTAGTATGCCGCTTTGGAAATGAGGGCTGGTGGGCAGGTGCACTTATGGGATTGCGAGTATTTAACACACTGGGACGCAAGCTGTTGGATTTTGCGCCGATTAATCCGCCGAAGGTCGGCATCTACGTCTGCGGACCGACGGTTTACGGGCATAGCCATCTCGGGCATGCCAAGAGCTACGTGTCCTTCGATGCCATCGTGCGCTGGCTGCGCTTTAGCGGCTATGACGTCAACTACGTGCAGAACATCACTGACGTGGGGCATCTGACCGACGACGCCGACGAGGGCGAGGACAAGGTCGTCGCCGAAGCCCGACGCCGTGGTCTGCATCCGATGGCGGTGGTCGAGATCTTCATGCAAAGCTACCTGGCGGATATGGATGCGATGAGCATCCAGCGGCCGGATGTCATGCCGCGCGCCAGTGGGCATATTACCGAGCAGATCGAATGCGCCCGCAAGCTGCTGGAAAAAGGCCACGCCTACGAGGTCAATGGCTCGCTGTATTTCGACGTGCACTCGTTCCCCGACTATGGCCGGCTCAGCGGCCGCAAGGTCGAGGAGATGGAAGCCGGAGCCCGCGTGGCGGTCAATGAGGAGAAGCGCCACCCGGCCGACTTCGCCCTGTGGAAGCGGGCCGAGCCGAGTCACGTCATGCAATGGCCCAGCCCCTGGGGCATGGGCTACCCCGGCTGGCACCTGGAATGCTCGGTGATGAGCCAGAAGTACATCGGCGAGACGCTCGACATCCACGGCGGCGGTATCGAGAACCAGTTCCCGCACCATGAGTGCGAGATCGCCCAGGGCGAATGCACCACCGGCCAACCGTTCGCGCGCTACTGGTTGCACAACAACATGTGCACGTTAAACGGCCAGAAGATGGGCAAGAGCCTGGGCAATTCCATCAGCCTGAAGGATATCTTCCACGATGGACACACGCTGCTCGAGCAGACCTTCGAGCCGGTGGTCGTCAAGCATTTCATCCTCACCAGTCACTACCGGGCGCCGCTCGACTTTTCCAACGAAGCCCTTAAGGCCGCCGAGAGTGGTTGCTACAAGTTGCGCGATGCCACGCGCGAGCTGGCCAACGCGGCCGAACAGGCTCCCAACCAGCCAGCCGCCGAACAGATCATCACGGCTCTGGCGGAGGTGGAGAAACGTTTCACCGACGCGATGAACGAGGATTTCAACACGGCGGCCGCGATTGCATCACTCTTTGATTTTGCCAGGCAGAGCGGTGCCTGGATCAAGGCGGGCGCCGGACGAGAAGATCTATCGGCGGCTCACCAGCTCATGCGGCGGTTTACCGCCGACGCGCTTGGTTTGGTCTGGAGTGCGCCGGCCGGCACTGGTGGGCAGCGTGCCGATGAGCTGATGCGGCTTTTGGCGGATTTGCGTAACGATGCGCGCAAAAACAAAAACTTTGAGCTCTCTGATCAGATCCGCAACCGGCTCACCGAGTTGGGTGTTGAACTCCGCGATGGCCCCGAAGGGACGAGCTGGGCGGGGTTGTAGAGGGATTTATCTGGCCTACGGCAGATACTGCCGTGCCACACGTCCGGTTTGTAGAGGGATTCATCTGGTGGGCAGTGCCCACACTACAACTGCGGCGCCTGCCTTGTGCACAGCCGAAGAATCAGTCATGCTCCTCCATGGGACACGGTCGATGCGCCAAACATGGCTCATATAGTTATGGCACCCGGCCTTGCATTTCGGTATCTATTGTTCACCTGGTCAGGTGGATTCCCATGCTCCGGATTCAAAGCACCTGTGACCCCCGTCCCTCCAACCAGCCAAACCACTACGCCGGCATTTCAAGCAGTTCCAGCACAAGAGCCACAGCCAGGAACATCACTGCGCCGGGCAACTCGGACAATGCACAGCGCCACTGAGTCCAAGAGTTCCCGTCGGACTCATGAGTGAACTGCAAGTACGGAACCAACAGTGGCGTACTTGCACGATATGCGTCCCACGCGGAACCGAAACGCAGCGACAGGCTTCGTTCTTCGACAACGACCTTTACGGCATAGCCTCCCACGCATAAGACGAGGGTTCCGCACACGAACACGGTGTTTTGCGCGATCACGCACAAACCCAGCAGCGCGAGCAGACTGCCGAGATACAAGGGATGCCGACAATAAGCATATGGCCCGGACTCTACTATGCGTTTACCCTTCCACAGTCGGATGTGCAGCCCCGCCCACAGGCGCAGCGCGCCGCCAACAACCACCAGAGCAGCGCCTAACCAATCGAATATTTCGTGTACGCGTGTTTCGGATGGGAACCACTGTCCTTTAGCCACCGTCAGGGATAGGATGGCTACTCCCATGCATAGACACACCAAAGCTGCACGCCAGTGTCGAATCGAGATCATAATTCCAACTCAAATCCTTTCCGCCAGACCTCGGACGGGTGACCCAGGTCCTGTACAGTTGGAGGAACGATTGCCGTAGGTCGCGTACGCCCAAGCCACAGCGCTGGGCAACCGTTGCGTCGTTTGATTGCCACACCGCATTCGCGATTCTGAATTCAGCATTCTTCCTAAGCCCTGATCGTCGCGCTCGCCGTTTCGCTCCACGATCCTTCCTCGCCGGCCATGGCTACCCAGCGGAGCATGTAGCGGCCGGTCTTGCCGCCGTCTTTGCAGGGGTAGTTGGCCATGTACGGCGGGCGTATGTCCACCGACAGGAAACTCAACTCGCTCGGGACTACCTTCGGCACGTAACTATTGCATTATCATGTTAGGACATCTGGTAGGTCCTGTAAAACGGGCGTATGACAGCCATTACGGCTATGCTGGCCAAGTTCTGGGCTGTTCGGTAACCGTCGCCGGGCTTCTGGGGAAGAGTCCCGGAGCCCGGCGGATGATCCCCGGGGGTCGCTAGTGTCAGCTAGCGTAGCGGTCCACAACCCGCGCGGCAGCCTAGATTGTATTGTGTAGAATTGGTATTGACCACCTTACTCTTGTCGTTGTTCCAACATGCGGCGGATGGGGGTGAATAGCGCTGCCACGGCCAGGATGACGGCAAACACCACGATCCGATTTGTACTTGGTGGAGTGTGGAAGCGTTGCAGTTGAAAGAGCAGTCCTTGCTGCTGATCGAGCCGGTCACGTAGGAGCTGAATGGCCTCATCGGTCAATTGCACGCCGCTGTCGCGGGCCGCCAATAATCTGTTGAGTTCGTGCTCGGTTTTAAGCGTCCGTTCCCGTACTTCTCTAATCTCCTTGGCTTCATCTTGTCGCATGAGATATACAGCGCTATATGTCAGAATCGCGATGAAGGAGCCCACTACTACAACCAGACGCACCCATCCCCAGGGCATGGACGACAGCAGGAGGCCGATACTGAGCTGCTCTTTTTTCTGAAAAGCAGGAGCGTGCCGCGGCCACGCCTGTCCGCTGACCGCGCGCTGACGCGGCGCATCATTTTCCATCGTGGTCCGCAGGCGCCGGCCGGTTCGAGTGTTATACCCACAAATGACGCAGATCACCGCGCCGGCATGCATATTCGCGCCACAGCCGGGGCAGGACACATCGCGGGGTGTCCGTGGTTTGTCCGTCTCGAATTCCAGGGGCGGCTGATCAGCCACTGGCGCTGCCAATGGTGACACTTCGTGCACCACCGGCGAGTCGCTGGCTTTTGCTTTTAGAGGTGGTGGTACCCGATTTTCGGACGATGCTTCCAGCGGCTCGGCGGCTACCGGCGGAGGCATACCGACGTCCACGCCGGGCAGTTCACCAACCGCGGGCTCCGAGGATAGTACGACGTCGGCCGGTAGGGGACTCTCAGTGTGCTCTTCGCCGATTGGTCTCAGATCGTGATGTGCCTCAGGGTGAACGTCACTGTTGGAGAGCGAGTGTTTTGCATCAGATGGCGTCTGATCGTCCAACGGTTCCACGCGGAAGACGGCCCCACACCGGCTACACTGGGCTCGGCGCCCGAGCAGCGAAGTGTTCATGTGAAAGACAGTGTTACAAGCCCTACAAGCGGCACGGATCTTGTCCATCGGTCAGCCCCATGAATCCTGGGGACGTGTTCTGGTTCTCAAGCACGTTTCGGCCGGAGGATCGTATTCAGTTGTGGCTCAGAGCGTAATCCAGGGCGAAAAGACATACAAGCACCCTGGTAAAAGTACTACCCAGGACGCGTACTCCAGGATCCTTAAGTCGCGGTTGGTCTCCATCCGATCGACGGGCTTTAAGGTAATCCCGGGCGGGAGGTTACTATGCCGATCCGCATCACATGCTGTGATAAACCGCGCGGCAGGGCGCAGCCTAAGGAAGATGAATGGCATAGCGCGCCTCTGACGGATGATCGAGAGGCAGGTGACGCGGACCGGAAACCGAGGTTCCGCGTTCTATGCGTGTTGGTATAATTATTGTTGGACACCATGATGAAATGCTATCGTGGGACAATGCGATGAAAGTACTCATCACAGGATCATCAGGACTGATCGGATCGGCGTTGCTCGAATCCCTGGCTTCAAATGGCCATGAAGTGATACCTTTGCGGCGCAAGGACTCTGCCGCAGGTTCACCTTACTGGGATCCGGACAATGGTGTCATCGATTTGGGCGGGGTCGGGGATATCGCTGTGGTCGTTCATCTGGCCGGCGACAACATCGCCGCGGGCCGATGGAATCAACACAAGAAGGAACGCATCCTTAACAGCCGTGTCAGGGGAACGAAGCTGTTGGCCGAGTATTTCGCGGCGGCGGATCACAAGCCGGGCATCATCGTTTCAGCATCAGCGGTAGGTATTTACGGGGATCGTGGAGAAGAGCTTGTGGACGAGACCAGCGATCCCGGAACCGGCTTCCTGGCCGAGGTGTGCCGGCAATGGGAAGGAGCCATGGCCATGGCTGTCGATGCTGGTATTCGAGTCGTCAATATTCGCCTGGGCGTAATCCTGAGCGCCGTGGGGGGTGCCCTGAAGAAGATGTTGCTTCCTTTCAAAATGGGGCTGGGTGGTGTCATCGGTAGTGGCAAGCAGTACATGAGTTGGGTGAGCATCGCCGACGTGGTCGCAGTGATCGAATACATAATCGCTAATGAAGCCATGCACGGCCCGGTTAACCTGGTATCGCCGAATGCCGTCAGCAATCGTGAGTTCACTAAAACATTAGGGCGCGTATTACACCGTCCGACGATATTTTCAGTGCCGGCATGTGCGGCTCGACTGGCATTCGGTGAAATGGCCAATGAGTTGTTACTGGCCAGTACCCGTGTGATACCCCAGAAGCTTGTGGACAGGGGCTACAAGTTTCGTCATCCCGAGCTGGAAGGGGTGCTCGAATACTTGCTGAAGTAAGCTGGTAATCTTTCCACACGATAGAGTCCCAACCAAGCGCAGGGAGGCAGGCTGACGCGCGCCCCGGTGCTCAAAGTGCCTGCCGTCCGCGGATTTCGCTTAGCGTTTTGTTCGAAGGGAGAAAAGGAGGGAGAAAAGGGGATAAGGGAGAAAAGGGGATAAGTTCATTAATGCCGCCCACGGCCGGGTGCCATGCCGAAGCCGAAGGCGCCGGCATGTCTCTGGGGAACATGGCATGCCCGCGCTGTCGCTTGGGCATGGCACCCCGTGCCTCGGGCGTCGAGGATACATACATTCGAATACCGTTGGTGAACATCAATGCCGATCGAATACATGTGAGTCTCCTGTTGTGAACTGGGGCGTTAATCTACAACCCCAAAAAGTATCCAATAGGAGGCTCGCTTCATAGCTTCATGCCGAAGCCGAAGGCGCCGGCATGTCTCTAAGGAACATGGCATGCCCGCGCTGTCGCTTGGGCATGGCACCCCGTGTTCGTGGGACTATGATTCTGAAGGATCGTCGTCCGCTGAGCCGCGAACGAAGTGATCAGACCTGTGTTCTTACGCAAATCCGGGTACAATCCTGAATAACATATGGCTTAAACTGCTCTCCGCATACCGGATGTCGCGGTCATGGGTTGCGGGAGCTGGAAGGATATACATTGCGCATCGCATTAGTGAATCCGATTACTCGCCGGGCGCAGGGATATCACACCATCGGCAGCTATATTCCGCAGCTCGGCCTACAGGTCCTGGCTGACCTGGTACCCGCCGAGCATCAAGTTGGCATCATAGACGAAGTCTTCGGCTGGGATGCCTCGGATGAGTTGCTGAGCCGTAATCGTTACGACCTGGTAGGGCTGACTAGTTACAGCAGTGGGGCCACGCGGGCATATGAGATTGCGGAAATATGTCGGCGGCGCGGGATTCCCTGCCTCATCGGCGGCCCGCATGCTTCCGCCTGTCCCGAGGAAGTCGCCAAGCACTTTGACTCGGTGGCGGTGGGGGAGTGTGATGAGATCTGGCCACACATCATCGCGGATGCCGCTGCTGGCAGCCTGAAGCCGCGTTATGACGGCACGCTCTCGGACCTGGAAAAGACTGGCCTGGGCGGCGCGCGCCAGTCACTGACCCCCATTAACGGCCGCTATGACGTTGCCGCCATTCAGACCTCGCGCGGTTGTCCAGTGGGTTGTGAATACTGCTCAGTCACCGAGTTCAACGGGCCGGTCATTCGTCGCCGGCGTATCGGCGATATTGTTGACGAATGGAATAGTACATCGCGGAAATTCATCTTCGTGGTTGATGACAATTTCTTCGGCGTCGGCAAGCAGCACGCCGAGTGGGCCAAGGAATTGTTGCGGGCATTGATCCGTCACGGCAAGAAACGCCTCTGGTTCAGCCAGACGACGATCAACATGGGTGAGGACGCGGAAGGTATGCGCCTGGCGTACCAGGCTGGTTGCCGGGGCATGCTGGTCGGTTTCGAGACCTTCAATCCCGATTCTCTGCGCGACTATCACAAAGGTGTCAATCGCCGCAACCTGGGACGCTACCAGGAACTAGTTAATGGTTTCCATCGCGCCGGAGTGGCGGTTTTTGGCGGTTTTATCATCGGCGCGGATGAAGATACGCCACAAACCGTGGCCGATACGGCGTTGACCGCGGTGCAAATGGGCATCGACATCATCCAGATCACGAACCTGACGCCACTGCCGGGTACACGGATGTACAACCGTTATCGCGAAGAAAGTCGGCTTTTAGCCGAGGATTATCCCGAGGACTGGGAGCGTTACACGTTTACCGAGACGGTCTACCGCCCGCGGCGGATGAGCGCGCGGGAGCTGGATGAGGCAATTTACGAGTTGCGTTACGCGGCAGCGCGCGAGCCGTGGGTCTGGAAGCGCGCTTTGCGCACCCTGTTACGCACGCGCTCGATCAGCACGGCGGCTTTTGTCTACGGGATGAACAAGGGCTGGAAGCGCATGGCGAAAATCCAGGCGCCACACGATGCCGCCCGGTTCGGCTTCGCGCCCACACCTTCGGCGCGCGTCGATAAAATCGTCGATTCATTTCGCATGCACCTGCGGGATAAGGTTACTTCGTTGAAGCCGCCCGATGACGATGACTCCCGCAGGCATACCAGTGACGAGGGGCAGCCGTTGCCGGTGCTGAAGCCGGCGTCGACCGGAGCGGGGGAGTCCGCATAATGACAGGTTAACCCTCGCTGGCGCTTCGGGCTCGGATTAGGTGGGCGCTTGCTGGCGCTTCGGGCTCGGATTGGGGGCGATGCCTAATCTTCCGCCGGTTTGTCGGATTCGAGTTGTTCCGCCAACGAGCGCGGCGGCTTGGGGGTGGTTATATCGCGCTGAACATACTTCTGCACGAAGAGTGAGTTGGGCACCGTGATATGCGCTCCGTTGTCAGTGCGTAA
>JBDRDH010000124.1:0-24282 GCA_043820985.1 Planctomycetota bacterium | reverse complement strand
TCGCCCAGCACGCGGGGCTGGTACGGGGCGACCCCTCTACTCCCCGTGTCCGGTCCGGCCGGGCTTAGCCCTCCGCCGTCCCTGACGGGACTTGCTCCTGCCGATTCGACCCGGATCCCAGCACTGCGTGCTGGGCTACACTCATGCTGTCTCCGCGGGACGCTGGGGATGAAAACCGCCGAGGCGCCAAGTTGATGTGATGGTGTATGCGGCTGGAATAACACTTGGATCCTTGAATCCTCGGATCCTGGGATCCTCGCCTTGACCCACTCGCTGGCGCTCGGGGCTCGGATTGGGGGATGGAACCGCAGAGACGCGGAGAGCGCGGAGGACGCCAAGTGGAGGGAGAAAGTTGAGAATAGCGAGTTGAATGAGATTGGGCCGACACCGGTTGCCTCGTAGCCTTTATTCCCTCCGTGCCTCTGTGACTCTGTGGTGATCCCGAACCCTGAACCCTGAACCCTAGCATGAACCCTCGCTCGGATCCTTGGCCCCTCGGCCCCCTGCCCCCTCGTTGCCTCGTTGCCTCGTTGCCTTGTTGCCTTGTTGCCTCGTTGCCTTGTTGCCTCGTTGCCTCGTTGCCTCGTTGCCTTCTTCTCTCCCCTTGACCTCCCGCCCTAGAATTCCTAGTATCACTGGCCCGGCGACTCGGCGCGACCGGCCGCGGCCCACGGCTCTTTGACAATTGCACCGTTCAAGACCCCCTGCCCTTACCCCCAACGTCCCAAATAACAAAGATGCTCCGTTTAGGGGGGTGTACAAAATGTGCATCTTGGGCATCTTGGGCTCAGACGCTGCAAACAGCGTTATTATCCCGACCCAAAAGCCCCATCCCGCCCACAACGTCCCGATAACAAAGATGGCCAAAACGCGGGCGCGCAAAAATGCTAATTTTGGCCACCTTCGGTCATTCGCTCAAAACATGGTTTTTATCGCAAACCACCATAACGACGAACGCGAGGATTGTGGATTGAGGATCGAGGATTGAGTTTATGTCTCAGCGGGAGATTCGCCCTCCCGGGGACGGCCGCCAGGGACGGCGGCCGCTACGTATTCGACGGCCGCGCGGGGGCGCGGGCCGCTACGGCTCGGCGGGAGCCTCGCCCTCCCTGGACGCCGGAGCA
This sequence comes from Planctomycetota bacterium, assembly GCA_043820985.1. Classification (GTDB taxonomy): domain Bacteria; phylum Planctomycetota; class Phycisphaerae; order UBA1845; family Fen-1342; genus JAAYXS01. The sequence goes on along the minus strand of JBDRDH010000124.1, from coordinate 23,158 downwards.
TTTCTATAACCACTTTAGTCGGTTGATTGGGCGAGGCGGGTGAATTCGGCGCCGCGGACGCGGTAGTCGTCGAACTGGTCCCACGAGGCACAGGCTGGCGAAAGCAGGATACTGTCGCCGGTTTGGGCGCGGGCGCGGCAGGCGGCTACCGCCGTGGCCAGGTCGCCGCAGAGTTCGGCGGATCCCCCGGCGGCGTTGACCAGATCCGCCAACTGCCCGCCGGTCTGGCCGATACAAGCGCAAAAACGCGCGCGGCGGGCGACCTCGTCGGCCAAGGCGTGCATATCGCTACCCTTGTCGTAGCCGCCCAAAATCAGCAGCAGCGGCGACGACAAGGCATGCATGGCGGTGATCGCCGCCTCGGGCGTGGTGGACTTCGAGTCGTTGTAATATTTCACGCCGGCACGCTCGGCGACGAACTGCAGTCGATCCGGCAGGGCCTGAAAATCAGCTACGGCCGCGATCGCCGCGGACATATCGACACCCAGCAAATGCGCCACGGTAAGGGCCGCGGCGGCATTGTGGCGGTTATGTTGACCGGGGACGTTGAGCTTAACGTCGCGCCAGCGCAAGTCGGTTTCGCTTTCCGCACTAGCCGCGCGCGGGTGTGACAGTGCGATCAGGTCATCGCCGTCGAGGCCGTAGGACCACAGCCCGGCCCGTTCGCGCAGGCTTTCAAGCTGACGCCGAAGGTCGGGCACGTTCTCGACGACGATACTGTCACGCACCGGATCCTGGTAACGCACGATGTTCAGCTTGGCGGAGAGGTAGGTGTCATAATCGCCGTGCCAGTCGAGGTGGTTGGGAGTCACGTTGGTGATGACGGCGACGTGCGGGCTCCAGCGGACGATGGGAATACGTTGCAACTGGAAGCTGGAGAGTTCGAGGACAACGGTGTCGGTGGCCTGGATGTCATCCAGATCATCGAGCAACGAATGCCCGATGTTGCCGCCGAGCCGGACGCGGGTGTTGGTCAGAATTTTTTGCAGGACGTGCGCGATCATGGCGGTGATGGTGCTCTTGCCGACCGAGCCGGTGATGCCGACGGTGCGCGCCGGGCAGCGCTCGACGAACAGGTTCATTTCGGTCGTCAGCGGCACACCGGCCTGACGCGCTACCTGGAGCAAAGGAGCCGTATCGGGCACGGCGGGATTAACCACCACGAGGTCCGCGTTCTGAAAGTCGCTTTCGCGATGGCCGCCGAGGTGCAATTCCACGTCCAGATCGTTAATGCGTTCGAGGGACTTGCCCAGCTTCTCGGCCGGTTGGGTGTCGGTGAGCAGCACGCGCGCCCCGTGGCGGGCGAGCCAGCGGGTTACGCCCACGCCACCGCCGAAGCGTCCCAGCCCCATGACCGTCACACGTTTTCCACGCCAGTCGCTGATCATTTGCTTTCCATTGTCGATTCAAGCCGGTTCAAACGGTATCATGTGTTCGGCGTCGCACAAGTCAGCGGCGTGAAATGGGGCCCGCCGCCTGGTGGCCGTTCATGAGCAAGCAATATCAGGTCAACATCCGCAGGGGCGTCCCGGCCGATGCCGAGGTCATCGCCGGCTTCAACGTGGCGATGGCCCAGGAGACAGAGGGCCGCACGCTCGACCGCGCCACCGTTCTGACCGGCGTCCGCCAGTTGTTGTCCGATTACAACCAGGGAGTGTACTACGTCGCGGAGCACTCCGGGAGGTGTGTCGGTCAATTACTCGTGACTTACGAGTGGAGCGACTGGCGTAACGGGCGTTTCTGGTGGATTCAGAGCGTGTACGTGTCGCCGGAGGTACGCGGCCACGGGGTGTACCGCGCCATGCACCGCTGGGTGGAGCATCGGGCGCGCGGGACGCCGGGGGTATGTGGTCTGCGGCTGTACGTCGACCGCAAGAACATCCAGGCACAAACGGTGTACGGGCAACTTGGACTGGCGCCGACGGAATACGAGTTGATGGAAGTCGAATGGCCGGATGATCACAACACCGCCGGCACGAACGCTGAACAGGCCCCAGCGCCAACGATGACATATTGTGAAGCTTGTGGTTTTCCCCTGAAGGAGGCCGATATTCAGGCGGGCCGGTGTCCGGAATGCGAGCACGTCAGTTCTGGTGGTGATCCCGACCGGGCAACCGATGTGGACCTGTATTGCCTGGAGTGCGGCTACAACCTGCGCGGCTTGTCAGGCGATCCCCGGCGTTGCCCGGAGTGCGGATACATGAATCCGGTGGGTGACCTGGAGCTGCCGGCGGACATCATCACGGCGCAACTGCGGCAGATGGAGTCGCCGCTGGCGGGGTGCGCATTGGCAACGCTGTTGGGAGTGCCGCTGACGATAGCGGCGTTCATGGCATCGTACGCAACCATTGTCTTACGCGGCCCCACTGGCTTGTTGTTAGCCTCCGACACGGCGGTCTTTGCGGTTTGGGGCGGTTGGCTGTATGGCATCTATCGCTTTCGCAAGTCATGTGAGGGCCAGCCCGGATGGGCCGGAGCATTCTGGAGCTATCAATTCTACGCCTTGTTCCTCAGTGGCCTGGTACTCGGAGGCGTGCTCATGATAGCGGTGGGAATGGCCGGAGCACTTGAGGCGCTCTACAAGGTCGGCCCCGCGCGTAGCGTAAATCCGATCATGTTGATCACCGGCGTGGGACTCGCCCTGGGCGCCGCCTGGTTAGTGAAACCCATGTACCGCCGATTGCGAGCCAGCATCGAGCCCATGCAGCGTGAGACCGCCGTGCGAATCGCACGGGATTTCGTCCGCCGCAAGATGAGCCGCCAGCACCGCGGTTTCGGGCTGGGGTAGGGTTGCGGTTAGGGTTCAGGATTCAGGGTTCAGGGTTCAGATCAATGACAGCTACTCGCGGGTGCCCCATCGCTTTAGCGGTGGGGACGCGAATGTGTGCTTGATTCATGTCCCCCACGGCTGAAGCCATGGGCCACCCGACCGGGCGTGGTGGTGACGTGCTGAAACCTTTTGCCCAACAACTGGCCAGGCAGGCGATGGAATCGGGTAAAAAACCACCGGACTTGCGTGAGCCCACGGCCGGCGGTTAGCCTCTTATAATCATGAAACACGACAGCTTGATTAACATCCTTAAAGCGTCCTTCGCCCAGGCCATTGGTAGCGTGGCAGACAAACCGGCGGACGAGGTTGAGACCATGTTACGGCCCGCGGGGGATGCGAAGTTCGGCGACTATCAGTGCAACGTGGCCATGTCGCTGGCGAAATCGCTGAAGGCCAAGCCGCGCGAGATCGCCGAGCGGATCGTGGCGGCGGTAGAGCCAAGCTTGGAGGGTATTGCCGAACCGCTGGAAATCGCCGGCCCGGGTTTCATCAACATTCGACTCAGGAGCGATTTTCTCGCTCGGTATCTGGGAGAGGTACCACCACCCGTAGCGGCCGACGCCCCGGTCGGCCGTCCCCAATCCGAGCCCGAAGCATTAGCGACGGGTCCGATTCCATCAGAGCCCGAAGCGCAAGCGAGGGTTGGCACCGCGCGGGCTGAAGCCCGCGGCTCGGGAGAACATGCGCCTACTGCGCCGGCTGAAGCCCGCGGCTCGGACGTGGTGATCGCCGATCGCGTCGGTCTGCCGCCGATGGATGAACCGGATTGCGTTGTTATTGATTATTCGCAGCCGAACATTGCCAAGCAGATGCACGTCGGGCACCTACGCAGCACGGTCATCGGCGACGTTTTCGCGCGTGTGCTGGCGTTCGAGGGGCATAAGGTCATCCGGCAGAATCACATCGGCGACTGGGGGACGCAGTTCGGCGTGCTGATCCGCTACTACCGCGAGCACACGCTGCCGACGAGCGAAACGCACGATGACGTGCTCGGCGCGATCGCCGCCGACTACAAGACCGCCAACGAGCGCTATAACAGCGACGAGCAGTTCGCGGCCGAGGCACGGGTGGCAGTTACCGAACTGCAATCCGGTCAGCCGCAGGCCCGGCGGATGTGGGAGCAGATGTGCGAAGTGAGCTGGCAGGCGTTCACCGAAATCTACGGGCGTATGGGCGCGCTGCTCACGCCGGAAGATGTATGCGGGGAGAGTTTTTACAACGATCGCTTGCAGCCGTTGGTGGATGAGTTGCGCGAGCAGTTGGCCCCCGGCAAACACCGGCAAGATGCCGGTGCCACAAATGTAGCGGCCGGCGTCTCGCCGGCCGGGTGGGCTGAGGTACGTGAGGATCAGGGGGCGGTGTGCGTATTTCTCTACGACGAGAAGGGTGAGTCGCAATTCAAGAATCCCGACGGGGACATTCTGCCGGTGATCATTCAGAAATCAGACGGGGCGTTTCTGTATGCAACCACCGATCTGGCGGCGATCCGCTATCGCATCGATGATCTACACGCCACGCGCGTGATATACGTCACCGACGCCCGGCAGAAGCTGCACTTCGAGATGTTCTTCGCGATCGCCCGCGCCGCCGGCTGGATCACCGACGCCGTGCGGGTCGAGCACGTGACCTTCGGCACGGTCATGGGTAAAAACCGCAAGCCGTTGAAAACCCGCGAGGGAACGCCGATCACATTGCGGGAGTTGCTGGATGAGGCCGAGCGGCGGGCGTATGAGCTGTTGGAACAGAGGGATCAAGGGAGCGAGGGAGCGAGTGATCATGGGGACGGTGAAGACCTCACGGCTGGAGAGGATGACAACCGCGAGATTGCCCGGCGGGTGGGCATTGCCGCGGTTAAATATGCCGACCTGCGCAACGATCGCCAGAGCGACTACGTGTTCAGTTGGGACAAGATGATCTCGTTCCAGGGCAATACGGCGCCGTACATGATGTACGCCTATGCCCGCATTCGCTCGATTTATCGCAAGGCCGCCGAGCGGTTCGGCTCGCCGGATGTGTACGCCGTGCAGGTCAAACTGGCGGTCAGTGAGCCCAGCGAGCGGGCTCTGGCGCTGCGACTGGCACGGATGCGCGAGACGATCGACGCCGTGGCGGCGGATCTGGAGCCGCACACGTTGTGCACGTATCTGTATGAGCTGGCGGGCGATTTTATGCGGTTTTACGAGTCGTGCCCGGTGTTGCAGGCGCCCGACGAGCCGACGCGGCTGAGCCGCATGCGGTTGTGCGACGTCACGGCGCGCACGCTAAAACTCGGATTGTGGCTATTGGGGATCGAGACGATCGAACGTATGTAGCCGACACCCTGCGCGGAGAGGCCGCGACTGACGATGAGCATGGAAGAAAAGCCATCCCAGGCACGTGATGATTTTGAGCGCGCGGCACAAACCCGGCGGACCGGTCTGCTGCGCGACTTATGGAGCTTCCTGGGACATAGCAAAAAGTGGTGGCTATTGCCGATCATTATCGCCATGCTGTTGCTGGGTGCGCTGGTGATTCTGAGCAGCGCCTCGCTCGCCCCGTTTATCTATCCGTTATTCTGAAGCAGGCTGGCAACTCGTGGCAGAAAACACACCAGGACAATCCGCGAAATCAGCCCACCAGCCCACCAAATCCAGGCGCGCTAATCCGCGCGCCGCGATCCTGCTGTTTTTATTCTGGGCACTGTTCTTCAAATCCACGCTGGCGATTGTACTCGCCGGTCTGTTAGCCTGGCTGAGTTACCTGGTCTTCATCAAACGGAATCGGCGAATCATTGCGCTACTGATCAGTTGCGCGATATCCTACACCGCCTTCGAGTACATCGGTGGGATGATTCTGGCACGCCGGCTGGCGCGCGAGTTCGGCTCGGATATCGATCATCGCATGGTGCCGCACTCTTTTCCCGGAATTAATAGCGATGGTTTGCGTTGTGATTTCGAAGCTGAAGACTTTTCGGACGACACCTTCAACATCATCTTCCTCGGAGACTCATTCACTTACGGCTATGGGATTGACAGCGGCGCGGACGCCTTTCCGGGACAGATCGAGACCATGTTGGCCGCCACTCAGCCGGAACCGCGCGTGCGCGCGATCAATTTCGGCTGGATGACATCGTCGCCTTTGTTGTCCCGGCGCTTGCTGCGCGACCTCGGCCACAAGTACCACCCCGACCTGGTAATCCTCAACCTGGACCTGACCGACTTTCACGATGACGAGTCATACGGACGGCGCTTCGAGGGCTTGTACATATCTCCGACTGTGTACCTGTTCCGCAAGTTCCGCAAGGATCACTGGCTGGTAAATATAAAGGAGACTTCTCGTTTGCCGGAGATCTGGCGCATGTTGTTCCCGGGTGCCGCTCCGCCGGAGTACATCATTGTCAACCGGCCATTGGAGGAAAGTCGTCCACACCTGCAACTGACCGAAGCGAACATCCGGGCCATCGCCGATTACTGCCGGCAGGACTTGCAATGCGGTTTCCTGCTGATTCTCCTGCCGCGGAACATTCAATACAGCGCGCGCGAATGCCCGGGGAACTGGGAACGATATAAATACCTGGAGTTCGGGGAATATGTGGATGAGCCCATCAGGTGGCTGAGTGAATACGCCGCCACGGTGGATTTCCCGTGTTACTCCCTGCTGGCGGACTTCAAGCGGAGTAATGTTTTCCCAATCTGCTTCGAGGATGATCCGCACTGGAACCGGGACGGACATGGTGTAGCCGCGGAAGCGATTCTGCGTCGTTTGCGTGAACACGGTTATGTGAAGTGATGCTCGCTCACCCGCGGGTTCGTGACATTATCGGCGGGGCCAATCCGAGCCCCAAGCGCCAGCGCGGGGTCTTCGTGGACAGACCGTTGGCTTTCGGACCCGCTCGCTTGCGCTTGGGGCTCGGATCATGTGCCCGACACGGGCAATATCATGCTCCACTTCGCTGATTCGCGAGTCGCCGATAGTATCACGGCCCCCACACCAGCTTCCTGGACATGACATACTTGCCACCAATCAAGACCCGCGTTAGATTGGCACAGCGCGCAACCCTAGTAACCGGGGCATATAATTCGGACATTGGCGGTCGGCGCGGCCCGCTCCCGGAGACCTCCTAAAGCGAGAAGCGCTTTGCGTTTGTTATTATTGGCATCCCTCGCGTTTTTAGTGGCGGACTCGTCACCCATCCAGGACTTGATGGAGCACGCTTTTTACCCGGTACTACTGGGGATCCTGGTCTTCGCCAGTCTGGGCCTTCCGATCCCAGAAGACTTTCCACTCATTGCCGCCGGTGTCCTGCTGAAAACGCACCCTGGCCTGGCAAGCTGGTGGGGTACGATAGCGGTCGCCATGCTGGGTATCATGACGGGCGATCTGGTGCTCTATCGGCTGGGGCGCATGTGGGGCATGGACGTAGTCAACCACCGCTTCGTCCGGCGATTGATCACACCGGTACGCCTGCAGCGCACCATTGACAAATTCCACAAGTACGGCACGTGGTTCTGCTTCTTTGGTCGCTTCTTCATGGGCGTGCGCGCGGTGATGTGCATGACGGCCGGAGCCACGCGCTTCCCGTATTGGCGTTTTTTCCTGGCGGACTTTTCGGGCGCGTTGCTATCGGTACCGTTCTTCGTCTTCCTGGGTTACTGGTTCGCCGGCATGCTACCAACGTTACGGGCATATGTTTCCGGGGTTCAATGGTTGATGGTGCTAGGGGGCGCGGCGGTGGTTGGCGCTGTGGTTTATTACGAATACCGCCGGATCACCCGGCGACGCGCTGCCCGTAGCCAGGGAACTCCAGATAAATCCGATACCCAGTTATCCATTCCCCCAACACCTGTTGATGTTGAAGCGGAAGAGGACACCAAACCCGCCGCCAAACCTGATCCGGCAATCGCCCCGGTGGAAGTCGAGAGTTGAACCTTCAGAGCCTCAGCCGACGGGCGGTTTCCTGTAATTTATCATGGATCCGGTCCATGGCCTCGGGCATGACCTTTACATCGGCCAATACGGGCATAAAGTTGGTGTCTCCGCGCCAGCGTGGCACGATATGCCAATGCAGATGATCGGGCAGCCCGGCACCAGCACAGGGACCAATGTTCATCCCGATGTTGAAACCCTGGGCCTCCAGCGCCGCGCTCAGCACCCGTTGCATATCACGAATACGTAGCATGACATCCGTGAGGACCTGCTCGGATAGATCAGCGAGTTCCGCGCCGTGCGCGGCTGGTGCCACCAGCAAATGCCCCGGGCTATAGGGGAAGCGGTTCAGGGTAACCAGAGCCCGTTCACCGCGCCATAGGACGTGGTTCTGCCGATCATCCGCCGGACTCTGAAAATACTGGCACAGGAAACACTCGCCAGCCGCTCGATCGGCGAGTTGTTCAATGTACCGCATCCGCCAGGGTGCCCAGATATTCTGCTGGAATTCAGCCATGGCTCGTCATTCCTTCCAATTGGTTGAGGCACCTTGCACTGCCCGGTTAACCGGTGTGTCCCGTCACAAAAAAACGGTGGGATCAGCGGCGGGAGTCGATTGGGGCGCCTGACTCGATATGCGGTAGTACGCGTACCAGTCGATAAGCGCGGTGCTCTTCACCCTTGCTAGTAATCACCAGCAGCCCCAACGTGTGCTCGCCGGACTGGGTAATCGTCTTTTGTCCGTTTACTCCACTGCAAATGGGATCACCGTCGAGAGTCCAGAGAAAATTAGCGCCGCGGTGCCAGTCCGCCGGACAATCAGCCGAAAAGGCCAGAACCATCGGTTCCGTGCCGATCGCCGAGGATACTCGAATACTCAGTGGTGAGCGCGGCCGCAGAGGCGGGGTTGCCGTGTCCGCATGGGTGCTGGTCATATTGGTAGCGCCGGGTGGCGGCTCAACCGGCCGCCGCACCGTCGGACGTGCTCCGCGTTGCCAGGAGTTGTCAGGTGATCTGGCATTTCGGGGATAAGTCTGTGGTGTATTGGCCGCCACCGCGGTTATCTCGTCGGGGGGAGACTGGGTGGCCGGGCGAGTGAGCAACGCTTCATTGGCCAACAACGCCAATCCACGGGAGTTACCGGCGATGGCCTGCCGACGCGCCAGCACGGTCGGGGCCCGGTTGGGCTTAACTCCTGATACTCCCGCAAAGAAAGCCGCCGCGGTGTCGGGCGTCCGTTCGTGCCCCAGGTTCTTGAGCTCGACCCAGCCGAAGTTGGTGTAACCATGGCCTTCATACCATTTGTTGGCTTCGCGGCACTCGCGCTTGACGATCCCAAAGTCGTTTTGCGTATTCAGAATCAGGATGGGATGGTGACGCGAACGCGCCGTCAGCGCCGCGCCGAGAATCGAGCTGGAGAAATTCGACTGCCGCACTGCCAGGCAGGTGAAGCGATCCGGGTGCTGATTCAACATGTAATGGGCCATATAACCGCCCGAGGACCAACTGGTCGACAGGACGTTTTGCCGGTCGGCATTGGTCGTCACGAACACGTGGTCGAGGATAGCAATGGTGGTATTTTCGTCAGACTTGAACGCTGTCCCGACGTTCCGCACCGGGAACTGCCGTAAGATATCGGGGGCCCGCAGATCGGGAGCCACCACGATAAAACCATAACGATCAGCCTCTTGTTCCCACTCGCGAGCTTGTGCCGAGGAGCAGTCGAAGGGTTTCATGCCATGAAAGGTAACCACCAGCGGCCAGCGGCGGGCCTGCCGGGCCGCTTCATCCGCCTCGATGTACTCCCGTGGCAGGTACAGCCAGTAACCGCGGCGCATGGTGGGCTCGACGACATGCTGGCGCCGGCCGGAACCGCGCGGCTGCGGTACCACACAACCACTGATAGACAGCAATACGAGAATCAGCGCCGGCCATCCCAGCGACGCGGGCCGCCACCTGTTAATCAGCTTATCCAAGCATGCACCCAGGCTATTCACCAGATCGATCCGTAATACTCATTGTTTCGTCCGAGAAGGACCCTGCTCCGTGATTCTATCAAGAATCAGCATGCGCCGCTCGAAACGCCCGAGTCGCGCCGCGCCTCACACCCGCCGAGAGATTATGTATTCTAGCCCCTCTGGCCAGGAAACCAAACCAGCGCAAACCGGTTGTGATAACTTACATTATGCGGTATTCCGTTAGAATCAAATGGACATGTGCCGGAATCATGATCCATGAGGGCTCCGATGGCCACGATCGTACATAACACCACGCTGATAACACCGATCGCACAACGGGTTGAAATACATTGCGATTGTAGCCTGGTATTCGACTCACAGCGCATCCTGGAAGTCGGCCTAGCTGCCAATTTTGCCCAACGTGTGTCCGCAAACGAGTTTGAGCAAGTCATCGACGGCAAACAATATATCGTCACACCCGGTCTGGTAAACGCTCATCACCATTTATACCAATCATTGACGCGCTGTCTGCCCGCCGTCCAGAATCAGCGCTTGTTCAACTGGCTGCTGGGACTGTATCAATACTGGCAACACCTGGACTATGAAGCGGTCCACATCGCCGCCAAAGTCAGCCTGGCGGAATTGCTCCTGCACGGTTGTACTACTACCAGCGATCATTTTTATATGCTGCCGCCCGGTAGCGACGTTCGCCTGGAGGCCGTGCTGGAAGCCGCCGAGGAACTGGGCATCCGCCTGCACCTCTGTCGCGGCAGTATGACCCTGGGTCAATCCGCCGGCGGTCTGCCACCCGATAATTGCGTTGAACGCGACGCGGACGTCCTGACTGACTACCAGCGCGTCCTGGATGCCTACCACGATCCTGAACCCTATGCCATGCGCCGTATCGACCTGGCACCCTGCTCACCATTCAACGTCACACGGGAACTAATGCGTGATACGCGTATCATGGCCCGCGAACGTGGCGTACTCCTGCACACCCATCTCGCCGAGACATTGGATGAAGAGCGTTATTGCCTGGAACGATACGGCTGTCGGCCGGTCCAGTACCTGGCCGATCTGGAATGGCTGGGACCTGACGTGTATCTGGCGCATTGCGTCTGGTTGAATAATGACGAGATTGAACTGCTCGGACAGACCCGCACCGCGGTCGTGCATTGTCCCACATCGAACATGCGCTTGGGCAGCGGTATTGCCCCCCTGCAACAATTACTGCAAACCGGCACGCGGGTTGGACTGGCTGTTGACGGTTCCAGCAGCCAGGATGGCGGAAATCTGCTGGCGGAAATCAGGATGGCACTACTTTTGGCTCGAGTGCGGCCCGCCGTTATATCTCCCGATACCAGCCTGACAGCAGCCGCGGATACCGAACTGATGCCGGTTGCCGACGCTTTCAAGCTGGCGACCAGCGGAGCGGCGGCGTGTTTGAACCGCCCCGAACTCGGGCATCTTAACGTAGGGGCGGCGGCCGACCTGGCGCTGTTTCGGCGCGACGATATTGCCCTGGCCGGAGCAGTGGTACACGATCCATTGGCGGCTTTGATTCTATGTGATGCTCCCCGCGTCGAGCGGGTTTTCGTCGCCGGTCGCGAGGTTGTCCGCGCGGGGCGCATCACTGCCCTCGACCAGGACAAGCTGGCCGAACAGTTAAATAAGCTGGTGAGGGATCGTTTTCGATCAACGTGAAAGAGAATAGTCGCTCAGTTTAGCTGACAGCGGTCTGGGTTTCCCGCAAAGCGCCGTTATCCTTCCCGGCTGCCGCCTGTAGCGCCTGATCCAGATCGGCGATCAAGTCATCGGAATCCTCAATGCCAACCGACAGGCGTACCAGGCCATCCTCTATATTGGCTTGTTTCCGGGCTTCAGCCCCCATTGAGGCGTGGGTCATGCTGGCGGGGTGCTGTATCAAAGTCTCAACACCGCCCAGGCTCACCGCCAGAATGCAGAGCTTGACCGCGTTCATCATTCGGCGACCGGCTTCGAGCCCGCCGGCCAGGCCAAGGCTGATGATGGCGCCCGGACCGTCCATCTGCTTCTGTGCCAGCTCATATTGCGGGTGGCTCTTGAGGCCGGGGTAGCGCACCCAATCGACGTGGGGGTGTGTATTCAGGTGCTCGGCGATCTTCTGGGCATTCTCGGACGATTTCCGAATGCGTAACGGCAGAGTTTTAATCCCACGATGAACCAGGAATGATTCGAAAGGTGGCAGGACGCCGCCGTAATGATTCAGCGCCTTGCGGGTGCGTTGGTACATGGCCTGATCCTTGACCACAATCATGCCGCCCACCACGTCCGCGTGGCCGTTCAGTGATTTGGTCAGGCTGTGGACCACGATGTCGGTACCCCATTTGAAGGGCCGCTGCATGATTGGTCCCATGAAGGTGTTATCCACCACCAGCAGCGCCCCGTGTTGATGAGCCAATGCGCTGATAGCTTGCAGGTCGGAAATCACCAGGGTCGGATTGCAGGGCGTTTCGACGTAAATCACCTTGGTGTTCGGTTGGACGGCCGCCGTGACCGCCGCCAGGTCGGAAGTGTCCACCATTGACGATTCGATGCCGAATTCCTTCATGATCGTACTGACCAGCACGCTGGTGGGGCCATAGACAGCGTCGCTGCAGATCACATGATCGCCCTGCTTGAGCAGCGTCGCCAACACCGTATGGATGGCCGCCATGCCGCTGGCACATGCCAGGGCCGCATGGCCGCCTTCCAAAACTGCCACTGCATTCTCAACGGCTTCGACCGTCGGATTCCCCATCCGTGAATAGATGTAACCCTTCTGCTGGCCGGCGAAGAGCGCGGCCCCTTGTTCGGCGCTCTCAAAGGCGAACGTAGAGGTTTGGAAGATGGGCGGGACGGCTGGTAAGTGCTCAGACTTACCCACGCCCGCATGCACCGCCAAGGTTTCGATTGATAAATCCCTATGATTTTTCATGACATTATCCCAAAGTCATCCAGAATACTATTACGCGTCTACTGCCACACCGACACAGGACAGTAAGCCCGATCATGACATCCGTAGGTCGCCAGTGACTATCCCTCCTGTTGCTGGCAAACCGCGTTCCAACGAGTACAAAATTAATCCTATAGCACATCGCTGATTGGATCAAGCTGGAGCAGGTTGGTTGGCCGTCGTTTTACCTGCCGGCTGCGTACTTTCACGCGCTCTACTGTGACGTAAGATATCCACATGGCTGCTACTGACGCTGGTGCGAGAATCCTTTCTCGCACCCCAATTTGCGGGAATCCCTTCCCGCGCTTCGCCCGTCACCGTACGCTGCGCTACATGACCCGACACCGCGCCGACGAGCACCTTCCGTACTTCTGCACGATCACTGTTCTCGACTGGCTGCCCGTTCTCATCGAAGCCCGTTACATCGACCCGATTCTCGAAAGCCTCAAGTTCTGCCGCCAGCACAAAGGCCTGCAGCTCTTCGCGTTCGTCGCCATGCCGAATCATCTGCACCTGATTGCGGCAGCTGGCGACGAGCTCCATGTGGTCGTACGTGATTTCAAGCGGTTCACGTCAAGGACTATCCACGATCGACTCAAGCAGGACGGCCGACAGACAGTGCTGGACTGGCTGGTCAAGGCTACGCAGCGCGCTCGCCGTCAGCGCGGTGAACTCGGCTTGTGGCAGGATGGATTTCACCCGCAGGCCATCCACTCGCGAGCCGTCTTCGAACAGAAGCTCGGCTACTTGCATGAGAATCCCGTGCGAAAGGGGCTCGTGCAACATCCAGCGGACTGGTGGTACAGCTCGGCGGCGTTCTACGAGGGGCGGAGAGACTGCTGTATGAAGATGGACCAGGTGGACTGGTGAAGAGTGGGTGCGAGAAGGGATTCTCGCACCAGCGTGCTACCAATAAGCCAAGCCATTCATCATCCGCGTTGCACGTGTTATTATATGACCGACAGGATGAAACGCTCGTGAATGGAGTCAGCCGTGCCAGCCATCAAGTCCACACCCCGTAAACGTACCAAGAAGGCAGACCGGGCCGCCGCCGGTAAACGTATCACCACGATGGCCAAGGACGTCGTCACACTGGTCAGCAAACAGACAGACCCGTACGTAGATATCCCTTCGCGTACGCTCTCGAACGTCAAGTTCAACGAGAAGAAGGGCATTATCGAGCTGCTCGACGGCAAGCAGCGGCGGTTCTTCTTCAGCCTGCTCGGTCGCCGGAAGGGCGAAGGGTCGCAGGCCAAGAAGTTCATGCAGACCATCCGCGTCGCCGAGGTGTGTCGGCGGCTGATCGACGCGAACGACTCGACCAGCATTCGTGATTTGTTCTACAACCTCAAAGTGCCGATCAAGACCGCCGACGGCAAGGGCTCGAAGGAGCTGATCTTCGCCGAGCAGTCGGAGTCCGATCCGATCATCGAGGACGTCGAGGTGGCGGTGAACGCGCTACGCGAAGAGCTGGGCGTACACGCCGAAACCAAGGGCGCCATGGTTGGTCCGATGACGATCGTCGACAATGGCGACACGATCAGCCTGTCGAACATGGGTTCCGGCGGCTGGGCCGTCCCCAGTATCGTTGAACCCGACGTGATTCAATTCAAGAAGCAAGCCGCCAAATACATTCTGCTGATCGAAAAAGGCGCCGTCTGGCAGCGTTTCAACAAGGATCGCTTCTGGGAAAAGAACAAGTGCATGATCATCCATGGCGGAGGTCAACCGCCGCGTGGCGTGCGGCGATTGATCTTCCGCATGCACGATGAGCTGAAGCTGCCGGTGTACGTGCTGGTGGATAACGATCCGTGGGGGTACTACATCTACAGCGTGCTCAAGCAGGGTTCGATCAACCTGGCGTTCGAGAGCCAGCGGATGGCGGTACCCAAGGCACGCTTCATCGGCATGAGCAGCCGCGACGCGGAGCGCTTCGACCTGCCCGCGCACGTGACCATGCCGCTGACGAACGAGGATCGCCGGCGAGCGAAGGAAATCCGCAATTATCCCTGGTTCAAATCAGCCGCCTGGCAGCGCGAAATCAAGCACATGCTGGCCCTGGACGTCAAACTCGAACTGGAAGCCCTGAGCAACAAGCGCTTCAGCTTCATCACGGAGGAGTACCTGCCGAAGAAGCTAAAGGACAAGCGGTGGTTGGACTAAGGGTTCAGGGTTCAGTTTTGTAGCGGCCGGGCTCCGTACCGGCCGTTCTTTCACGTGTCGGGGCAACTGGTGATGCTTATAAGGGTGGCCCATGGCTTTAGCCGTGGGGCACACGAATTGACCGCCGAAATTCAAGTCCCCCACCTCTGAAGAGGTGGGCCACCCAAACTGCGGATTGCGGGGGATATGGCTACTTCATGTCAGGATGCGACCACTCCTGCCCAGTTTTCTGTCAGGATCTGAACACGGAAGCGGTCTGGTGTCCTTGAAGGGGTAGTGGGTTGGGAAGACCGGGCGGGGATGGTTGATTTTGGCGGGGGTTGCGGTAGGTTTTGCCATAGTGACGGCCGACGAGGACGTCGGCCGCTACAATACTCGGCCGGCGAACCGCAGACCGCTACGTTACTCGGCCACGCGAGGGCGCGGGCCGCTACAGAAATGCGACGGCCGACGGGGACGTCGGCCGCTACAAAAAGATTTGTCGGAGGTTGGGCCTGATGGCTGTGACGCATGGTGAAGTGCAACAGATCGGCGAATTGGTTCGCCAGCATTACAAAGGCTTCGATCGGCTGCTGACCGAGATTCGCCGGGTGATCGTGGGACAGGAGGAGCTGCTGCGCAAGATGCTTGTCGGCCTGCTGAGCGACGGGCATATTCTGCTGGAGGGCGTACCCGGCCTGGCCAAGACCACCGCCGTCGCGTGCCTGGCCCGCGCGATCAATACGCGCTTTCAACGGATTCAGTTCACACCCGACCTGCTGCCGGCGGACATTCTCGGCACGATGGTGTTTCAACCCAAGGACGGGAGCTTCGCCGTCAAGAAAGGCCCGATTTTCGCCAACCTGATCCTGACGGATGAGATCAACCGGGCTCCCGCCAAGGTGCAAAGCGCCCTGCTGGAGGCTATGCAAGAACGGCAGGTGACAATCGGCACCGAGACGTTCCCGCTCGAGCAGCCCTTCCTGGTGATGGCCACCCAGAACCCGATCGAGCAGGAAGGTACCTATCCGCTCCCCGAAGCCCAGGTCGATCGCTTTATGCTCAAGCTGTTGGTCGACTATCCATCGCGGGACGAGGAACGGCTGATCCTCGACCGCGTGGCAACGCATCGCGGCCTGCCGGAGATCAACACCGTCATCGAGCCGCAACAGGTCTTCGAGGCCCGCAAGGTGGTTGATGAAATCTACATGGATGACAAGATCAAGGATTACATCGTGTCCCTGGTTCACGCCACGCGCCGGCCGGCCGAGTTCAAGCTCGACATGGGCGAGTGGATCGAGTACGGGGCTTCGCCGCGGGCCACGATCTACCTGGCCCTGGCGGCGCGGGCGATGGCGTTCCTGGCCGGCCGCGGCTACGTCACACCGCAGGATGTGAAAGACATTGCCCCGGACATTCTGCGTCACCGCGTAATCGTCAGCTACGAAGCCGAGGCCGAGGAGAAGACCAGCGACGACGTGGTGCGGTATGTTCTGGATCATGTGGAGGTGCCGTAGTGGGGTTCTGTCGCGCCCTTCCCTCTTCGCCCGGAGGGCGCACGACCGTGAGCTGATCCACAAGCCCTGTTTCCTTTCTACTCTTCGCCCGGAGGGCGCACGATCGTGGCCAGGGGCTTCAGCCCCTGGTAGAGGGGCTTCTGTCGCGCTCTTCTCTCTCCGCCCGGAGGGCGGACGAGGTTTAATCCGAAGAACTTCGTCCGCCCTCCGGGCGGCAGACGAAGAGAGAGTGAGGGGCGGCCCGGCTTCCAGGGACTGAAGTCCCTGGTAACCGGCGTCCGCCCTCCGGGCGGAGGGGAAAAGAGAGATGTGGGTGGCCTGATTCCCAGAGACTTGAAGTCCCTGGCAACGGTCGTGCGCCCTCCGGGCGAGGCGCGGCCACCGGGCGGGTGGCACTGTCCCGCCGTAGGCGGGGCAGTGCACAAACGCTGCGCCGGCTGGCACGATCCAGCGTAGCTGGGTCGTGGACTCGAAGCGCTCCAGGATTCGAGGGGGGGGCGGGGCTACGCCGTTACACGGCTCGTTCGAGTTGCTTGCGGGCGGCTTCGATGGTGTTGCGCATGAGCATGGCGACCGTCAGGGGGCCGACGCCGCCGGGGACGGGGGTGATGGCGGAGGCGATTTCCGCCACGGGGGCGAAATCCACGTCGCCGACCGTGCGGCTGACTTTTTTGCCGGAGGCATCGGTCTCAGTCACGCGATTAATACCCACATCGATTACGACCGCCCCTGGTTTGACGAGGTCCGGTCCGATCAGCCGCGGCTTACCGACCGCGACAACCAGGATGTCGGCGTTACGCGTATGGGCCGCCAGGTCACGCGTGGCGATATGACAGCCGGTTACGGTCGCCATCTGATCCAGCAGGAACATGGTGAGCGGTTTGCCGACGATGCGGCTCTGGCCGACGACTACCGCCTCGGCGCCACGGACGGTGACGCCGCTGCGCCGAATCAGCTCGTTAACGGCCAGGGCCGTGCAAGGCGCGATGATCGGCTCGCGGTAGAACAGCCAGCCGATGTTGGCTGGGTTGACGCCCTCGACGTCCTTGTAGGGATCGATGCGATATTGCGCAGCAGCGGTGTCGATATGCGCGGGCAGCGGGAGCTGTAGGATAATCCCATTCACGTCCGGATCAGCATTGAGCCGGTCGATGGTGGCAAAGAGATCCCCCTGGGTCGTGTTCTCCGGCAGTTCCACCAACTCGTACTCAAGACCGGCCACCACGCTACGTTTCCGCTGCCGGTCAGCATACAGCTTACCACCGGCGTCGCTGCCGACCAATACGGCGCATAGTTTCACGCGGCCGTGATCGGCGTTGTACCGCGCCACGGCCCGGGTGACCTCTGTGCGAATTTCGGCGGCGGCCGCCGCCCCATCAAGGATTCTGGCCGGCATGCCACGTCCTCTGGGTGAAGTGGGGATCATCGCCGCCTGGCGAGACGGTTGCAAGTGGACACCAGACAACCGCGCCTGCGCCCAATGACCGGTTACAAACCGATCCCACACGTAGCAGCCCGACCTCCGTGTCGGCCGTAGAATTGAAACAATCCGCATATTCGCAAACTGGTTACACTCTGACCGGTTGCAAACCGATCCCACAGGTGTTGCAAGTGGACGCCGGACAGCCGCGCTTGTACCGGTGTGTGAGCACTCAATCCGTATTCGGGTCTTCCCGCTCGTCCGGCGGTGGCGTCCGGGGCGGGTGTTCCAGCACCTGGAATCGCCGGCGTCCTAGAACCTCACCCACACACAGTACTTCGAAGGCATACTGTCCGAAGGTCGGTATCCGCACTCCCTGCATGTTAAAAACCAAATCCACGGTCGCCAGCGGGGTGGGGGCCTCGACCGGCCCTTGGGTCTGAAAGAGCACGGCATTGTCCGCGTCACGGACCAGGCGTAACTCGAGTACTACTCGTGTTTCGATCTCCGTCAGCGACGCCATGATCACGATCTGGTGAATCACCGTCGGGGCTTTGGGCACCAGCACTGTGTTAAATAAGCCGATCGCGCTTTTCTTGCTGGTAATCCGGTCATCAATCACCTGGTCGCAGATCAGCAGCGACACCAGCGTCGGCATGGCAATTGGGGTCTCGTCCGACATACCCACCTCACTGTTCTGGACGTTATCATATCATGTCTGTACCAGCAGGCTACCGGATGGGTGAGTAATGAGGATTGAGGGTTGAGGATTGAGGGTTGAGTGATATGCATCACCGAATTCCATACTGGCGGGGTGTGTTGATCTGTGGGCTGGCTCTGGCAACATTGACCGGCTGTAGCTCGACAGTCCAGTACATCATTCGCCAGGGCATCGGTCAGATTAGCATGACCGTGTGCAGCGTCGAGATCGACGAAGTGCTCGCACGCCAGATGCTCGACCAGGAGCACGAGCGCAAGCTGCGGCTGGTGGTGGCGGCCCGCGACTTCGCCCGTACGCAACTCGACTTACGCGTTGGCAGCAGCTTCCGGTACTTCCACGAGACCAATGGCGAGCCGGTGGCTTACAATCTTTCCGCCAGCCGCCGCGATGAACTGGTGCCCAAGTACTGGCGATTCCCGATTGTGGGCTCACTAGCCTACATTGGCTTCTTCGCGCGCGACGACGCCGACGCTGAAGCCGCCAAGCTCCAGGAGCAGGGGTACGACACGTACATCTACGGCGTGGATGCCTACAGCACGCTGGGCTGGTTCCCGGATCCGGTGCAGTCCAAGTTACTCGATCGTTCCGATGGCTCGCTCGTGGACACAGTGATCCACGAGTTGGCGCATAACACGGTCTATTCCGTCTATGACAGTAATTACAACGAGAGCCTGGCGATGTATATCGGCCGTAAAGGCGCGCGGTTGTTCTACGAACAGCAGGGAACCAGCGGCCAGGAAATTCTGGCCGGGCTGGAAGCCGGCTACGCCGACCAGGAAATAATCACCACCTGGATGATGCCGTTCGAAACCGAGCTGCGCGCCCATTATGCTCAAAACATCACCTCTGATGACAAGATCGCCGGCCGAGAGGCAGTCTTTCAAGCAGCCCGCGAGCGTTTTATAAATGAGGTGCAACCCCAGCTCAGCAATCCTCCCAGTTACGACTGGTGGGGTCGGATCCCAACCAACAACGCCTTTGTGCTGCTCCATCGCCGGTATAACTACGATCTGGACTTGTTCGCGTCGGCGTATGAATATGTAAACGGGGATTTCGAGGCTTTCATCGAACTGTTGCGGGCCGCCGCCAACAACGAGAAGCCCTTTGACCACCTGCGGGCGGCAGTGAATTCACCTTGAATACGCCACACCATAAAATCCGACCGGTATGAGCGCTTCAAGCCGTCCTGAGTAGCGTATGCAAAGGCCAAGTGAAAATGTGATCAGCCGGATCGCGCTGGGTGTATATATGCCCTGGCTGGCTCTGCTGCTAATCGGCCTGGCGGCCACGCCGTCATGGGCACAGAGTAACGTGCGCTTGCTGGTCAGCCGCGACAATGCTTACGTCGATGAATCGTTCACGATCTCTCTGCAAGTATCCGACTTTCAGGCGTGTGATCTGCCACAAGCACCGGTGGTTCCCGATTGCTCCATCAGGCTGCTGGATAACACCTCTGAATCGTCCTACATCTCGATCATCAACGGGCGGCAATCAGCCTCGTTGACGCGGACGTACATGTTCGAGGTGGTGCCTCACGTCATCGGCGAACTGATCATTCCTCCGATCAAGGTCCAGGTCGATGGGCGCGTATTGGCAACACAAGCCGCCAAAGTTCAGGTGAAATCCAGCGATGCTGATGAGTTGTTCGCGGTGGATATCGAGTGCGCCCGAAAACGCATCTTTGTCGGGCAACGCGTCCGCCTGACCATGACCATCTGGGTCAAACCGCAACGCGTGCAAGGCCAGCGCCTCGGCATTCGCGACATGCTGCGTTACATCCGGCCGATCAATTTCGGCCCGTTCCCGACCGACAATGTTAAAACCGGCAGCCAACGCCTGACTGATCCTGACGGAACCGCCCAGGTTTACTATACCTATCAAACCTGGACCGACTACGTACCCGACCGTCCCGGCCGGCTAAACCTGGACGATCTCGTGGTCGGGATACAGTATCCCATGGAACTCTCGCGTGACCTGTTCGGCTCCTGGCAGGTACAGTCCGCCCGCAACCTACGCGCCCGCCCCAAGGTCGCCGAGGTCGAGATTCTGCCCTTACCTGACAACGGCCGGCCCTCCAACTTCACGGGCGCGGTCGGCACTTTCGGGCTGATCGTGACCGCGACACCAACTTCCGTGCGGGTCGGTGATCCGATTGAACTGCGGATTGATATTCGTGGTGATGGCCCCATCGAAACCTTACCGCCGCCCAACCTGGCGGCCGATCCTTTGCTGGCGCGGGACTTTCGCGTCCCCGATGAGGATCTGCCCGGCGTAGTCAGCGGCAGCCACAAGCGCTTTACCGCCACCATCCGTGCCCAGCACGCCGGCATCGAGGAAATCCCCCCAATCGAGTATCCCTACTTCGATCCGGACCGTGAGATGTACGTGGTGGCGTTGGGTGACGCCATCCCGCTAACGGTGGCGCCGGCGGCACAACTTGACGCTGGTACTCTGGCCGAGATGTCCGGCATTACGACGGAACCCGACGCTCCTCAGCTCAGGGCTCTGGATGGATTGCGGGCTAACGAGACTCGCGAAACCGTGCTATTGCGCTCCAGTACCACCGTTAGCTTGCCACTGTTGGCGACTGGCACCTTCGCGCCGCCGGCGGTCTTTCTGCTCGCCTGGGGTTATTGCTACATAGCCCGCACACAGACGCCGGGGCGTCGGCGTAAACAGAACGCCATGCGATATGCGCGCCGCCGACTGGATCGCGCGCGCGACCTGCCACCGGCGGAAGCGGCGACCGAGGTAGCCGCCGCCATCGCCGGCTATCTGGCCGATCGCCAAAACGAGCCGGAAGCGCGCTTCGCCGGTCGGGCCGGTCTCGATTACCTGCGGCAGCGGACCGTGTCGGAGCAGGTGCTGGCCGACTGCAATGATGTGGTCGAGCGCTGTGAGCAGGCTTCCTTTGGCGGCATGACCGATGGCGACTGTGTGGCACTAGCGGATCAGGCCGATCGCTGCCTGCGGGCTTTGGAGAAGGAAAGAGTATGAGGCGGGCAGCGTTGGCTATACTGGTATTGGCACTGACCTCATGCCTGGTTCAGGCCGGCGATACCGGACCGGACGCCAAGCTCTCAACCGCGCGCCAACACCAGATCCTACGCGATGCATTAAACGCCTACGACGAAGCGGTCGCCTGTACCCTGGACGACGCCGAGCGCGCCGAGGAGCTTTTCCGCTCGGCGGCGGCCGGCTTTGAGGCCTTGATCGCGAGTGGCCGGCACAACGCCGCCCTGGAATACAACCTCGGTAACACGCAGTTCCGCCTGGGCCGGCTCGGGCGCGCCATTGTGCACTATCGCCGCGCGGCCCGGCTCGATCCCGGGAACACCAAGTTGCAGACCAACCTGGCGTATGCCCGCCGACAGGTTGAGCCCTACATCGAAGCCGGCGGCCAGCGGCGCTTGATACACCAGGTGCTTTTCTGGCACTACGACACCGCGCTTACGCAGCGCTTTTGGGCCGCGCTCGGGCTGTCGCTGTTTGGCTGGCTGCTGCTACTCGCGCGCTTACGTTGGGATTACCGCGGCTTGTTCATCGGTGGCGCCGTATCGGTGGTGCTGGGCCTGGCCGCCGGCACGTCGGTCTTCGTGCAACACAACAATGAACGCCAACAACCGCCGGCGGTCATCATTGGACAGGAGGTTGTGTTACGCCTCGGTCGTGGCGAAGCTTACGAACCGGCCCTCAGACAACCGCTGGGAGCGGGCGTCGAGTTGCTTATCCTACAACAGCGCGGCGACTGGCTCGAAGTCGAACTCCCCAACCAACAAACCGGTTGGCTGCCCGCGGCATCCGTGGAAAGAATCTGAACGCGCAGCACAAGCAAGCACCTCAATGCGGCGACTGAAGCGTGAGACAGGGCGCTTGCTTGCGCTGCGTGTTCGGATCACACATAGCATATTCGCGCACGCTCATTGATTACCTACCAGCTTGGCGGCTTGAAGCGCATGGCTTCGGGGTCTTTGGCGAAGCGGCGGGCGGTATCGACCGAGATACGGCCTTCCGTGACCAACCGTTCGAGATCCTCGTCCAGGGTGAGCATTTTGTCGCGCTTGCCGGTTTGAATGGCCGAGTCAATCGTCTCGATCTTGCCATTGCGGATCGCAACCTGTACGGCCTGGTTGACGTGCAACACTTCCAGGGCCAGCACGCGCCGCTCACCCTGCTTGGCGGACGGCAGGAGATGCTGGCTGACCACCGAACGTAGGCTCATGGCGAGTTGTTTGCGCACATCGTCCTGTGAATCATGCGGGAACAGATCAACCAGGCGCGTCAAGGCACCCTTGGCATCGCGGGTGTGCAACGTACTGAAGATCAAGTGACCAGTCTCCGCGGCGCTCAAGGCGATCTGCGCGGTGTCGCGGTCACGAATCTCACCCACCAGGATCACATCCGGATCCTGCCGCAAGCCATATTTCAGGCCATCCGCGAATGAATCCACGTCATGCCCCACCTCACGCTGGGTCACCAGGCCGCCACCGCCGGGAGGATGAACATATTCGATCGGTTCCTCGACAGTCAGAATCCGGTGTGTACCCGTCTGACGCAGGTACTTGATCAGAGTCGCCAGGGTGGTGGATTTACCGGATCCGGTGACGCCGGTCAGGATCACCAACCCGTTGGTATATGACACCAGCCGTTTGGCGAGTGCCTCTGGAAATCCAAGCCATTCAAAGGAGGGG
>JBDRDH010000123.1:0-67647 GCA_043820985.1 Planctomycetota bacterium | reverse complement strand
GCCGCTACCAAGCTGTCCAACGCGTTCGAACGTGTCGCCGCTTTGCTCATGCCGAGGGTATACGCGCGTGCGCGCTCCCGGCGCAAGGGCTATGCAGCATAAATCTCAGAAATTTTTGCAGACGAGTGAAGTGTTACAAATGTTAATCAATGACTGCTACCGGGGCCTTCATGGTGATCTCTTTTCACGTCCGGGGCTGCGAAGGTGGCGGGAGAGTCATCATTACAACACATTGGAGTTGAAACCACCGTACGGGTAGACATGGTTGAAATGATGCCTGGAATGTGTCCTTTAGAGGAAGGCGGGAGCGCGCGCCTGAATGGCCGTGGAAGAATACTATGGAATATTTCATTCAATGGTTAAGTGCGATCGGGGCCATATGTATTGGCGTGATGTTGCTGGCGGCGTTCTTTATGATTACCAGCGCGATTGGTCGCCGCGTTTCATCCGCGAAGACTGTTTTGGTAAAAGGTTTCCTGCCTGAGGCCAAGCGTGTGGATGTCATTCTAACGTCAGGCAAGGTCATCAAGTCAGTAACCTTCCAGGGCTTTACCAGTCGTGCCAGCGAGAAGAATCATGTGCCGCATCATCTTGCGAACATGGCCGTATTTCATGACGCGAATGGTCGCCGTATCATGATCCGCCCGGATTCCATCAGAATAATCGAGGAAGTCGCCGAGCAGGACGCATCAGGCGATGACGCACTTCAGAAATGACATCTCGCATGAAAGATGTTAATGTGACCGCGAGCGTTTCTTGATGAGCCAGATGACGATCGTACTATTCATCATCGGTCTTGGTGCGCTGATTGGTGGCGCTGAGACGTTGGTGCGCGGCGCGGCGCGATTGGCCGCCGCGGCCGGTATCTCACCACTGGTCGTCGGCTTGACGGTGGTGGCTTTCGGGACCAGCGCCCCGGAGCTCGCGGTCAGCATTCGGGCGACGCTGGTCGGACAAGCTGATGTGGCACTCGGAAACGTCGTCGGCAGCAACATCTGTAATGTGCTCCTGATCCTGGGGGTGTCGGCGGCGGTAGCGCCGCTAGCCATCGCCGCCCGGCTGGTACGCTTCGATGTCTGGGTCATGATCGGCGTGTCCGTTATTATGTTCATGCTGAGCTGGGATGGGCTGGTTGGGCGCGTCGATGGCATTTTGCTGTTTGCGGGGGCCATAACCTACACGGCGTGGTTGATATACGAAAGCCACCAGAATACCGGTCGGCTCAGGGAGACCACGCCGCGCGACGAGGATCCTGGTCGAAAAATCACCGGACGCGGGTGGCTGATCAGCAGCGGGCTGGTGTTGCTCGGCCTGGCGCTCCTCACGCTGGGGGCGCGTTGGCTCGTCGATGCCGCGGCGACATTCGCCCGAGCCCTGGGTATTAGTGAATTAATTGTGGGCTTAACAATTGTTGCGGTTGGGACATCGTTACCAGAGCTGGCGACTTCGGTTGTCGCCGCCGTTCGTGGTCAGCGCGACATCGCCGTCGGTAACGTCGTCGGCAGCAATATATTCAATATTCTGACCGTCCTGGGCTTGAGCGCGGTATTCGCGCCGCAGGGCATCAAGGTCTCACACACCGCGCTTATGTTTGACATTCCCGTAATGGTGCTCGTCGCGATAGCCTGCTTGCCGGTTTTCTTCACTGGCTACCGCATCGATCGCTGGGAAGGCTTTTTGTTTCTTGGTTGCTATGCCGCCTATCTGGTTTACCTGGCCCTGGACAGCAGCCGGAGCAGCGCTTTGGCCTGGTACCGTTGGGGCATCCTCGGCCTGGGCCTGCCGCTGGTGGTTTACGTTGTGGCGACCAGCGTTCTGCATAGCCTGCGTCGACATCGTGGCAGCTAAGTCAAAGTTCGCGCGGGCCGAGGGTGGCGACACAGAGTTGATCGCGGGGCAGGGCGCTGGCGTAGGCTTCGACCCGGGCACGCGTCACTGCGCGCAGGGCCGCGAGCTTGACCGCCGGGCCGATCGGACGTGAGTGAAAGAATAGATCCTCGCTCAAATCAGTTGCCCGGGCGCGGGTCAGATCGTCCTCGGTTTCCAGATGGGCAATCAGGCCGTCACGGGCCCGCCGCACTTCCTCGTCCGTCAGATCCCGAGAGATGCGGCCTAACTCCTCCAGTAGCTTGTCGAACGTCTGCTGACAGCGCTGTGGCGTGGTGCTGGCACCGAGGTGAATTATGCCCTTGCCGCGCGGCTGTTCGTGCCAGGCTCCCACCCAGTACACCAGGCCGAGCTTCTCCCGCACTTCCGTGAACAGCCGGGCACTCATACCCCCGGACAGCACACGCAATAGGACCTGTTCGACCGCGAAGTCCTCGTGTTCGCGCGGCAAGCCCGGCAGCGTAATCGCCAGGTATTCCTGTTCAAGTTCCTTATGGCGATGCTGGCGACCGGGTTGAAACTCGAAATCCGCCGGCTGGCGCCCGGCGGGCTCCGAGCGGCCCAAGGGTGCGAAGGCGGCGTCAATATTCCCAAGCAGATCCTCTGGATCAACCGGACCGGCGACCGCGACCTGGATCCGCCCGGGGCGGAAGAACTCCTGCCAATGACTCCGGACAAGCTCCGGGGTGATACGGGGCAAAGTGTCGGATTCTCCACCCGGATGTCGGCCGAGCACCGGTCCCAGCGTCAGGCGCTGGATCAAAACGCGTAGCAGGTCATGCGGCTCATCCTCCATATTCCGCAGATCCTGCTGAGCCAACTCGACGGCGACGCGACAAGCCTCCGCTGGAAAGGTCGGGTGACATATCATCTCGCCAACCAGATCGACCACTTGGGAAACGAATTCCGGCAGGCAAATGACGCGCACCATGGTGGACTGGCGTCCGCTGACCGATGACCAGCGCGCCCCGAGGGCATCGAAGGCGTCGGATAAGCCGCGACCGTCAAAGCGCTGTGTGCCCTTGGATAGCGTCTGCTCCATTATGCTGCTGATGCCGGTCAGCTCGGCGGGCTCGTCGGCCAGCCCGGTCAGGATGCGGAAGCACATGGCCACCGTTGACCGCTCGGGCAACACGTCAGCGGCGCATTCCACCCCGCTGGATAGTTGTTGGTGGAAGAATTCGCCGGTCTGTGTCGCTGGAGCAGGCATCAGTGCGCCACCGGCGTACCGAGCCGTGGGGCCAGCTCGTCGAGCTTGCTCTGCAACAGGTCGGTGTTGGCGGCTTCCATGTTCAGCCGCAGCAGGGGCTCGGTATTGGAGGCCCGCACGTTGAACCACCATTCGGGATACTGGACGGTGATGCCGTCGAGGTAATCGATCTCGGCGTCGGGATAGTCTTGTGCCAGGAGTTTGAACGTGCCTTTCTTGTCATCATTCTCGAAGTTGCGTTCGCCGCTGGCGACGTACTTTTCCAATGGCCGCAGCAGGTCGGAGAGGGCATGGCCGCTGCGGGTCAACAGGTTCACCACCGCGATAAACGCCAGCATGCCGGAGTCGCAGTAGAAGAAATCGCGGAAATAGAAATGCCCGCTGAGTTCGCCGCCAAAGATGCCGTTGTTTTCGGCCATGGTGCGTTTCATGAAGACATGCCCCACGCGTTCGCGCTTGGGCACGCCGCCGAGCTTCTTGATTTGTTCGGGCACCACGCGGCTGGAGCGCAGATCGTATACCACTGCCGATCCCGGGTACTGGCGGAGATATTCGCCGGCCAGCAAGGCGGTGATCAGATCGCAACGAACGATGTCGGCATTCTCGTCCACCAGCATGCAACGGTCGGCATCACCGTCGAAACAGACGCCGAAGTCGGCGTTCTGCTCGCGCACGGCGGTCCGCAGTTGTTCGAGGTTGGCCGGCACGAGTGGATTAGGCGGATGCACGAATTCGCCCTTGTGCTCGAAGTTCAGCGGGATAATATCCAGATTAAACACACCATCAAAGAGGATCGGGAACCAGCGGCCGGCCATGCCGTTGGAGGCATCGACGGCGACTTTCAGCGGCCGTGGATCCTGGAGGAACTTGTGTAAGTACGCGCGATATTCGGCTGAAAGGTCTACCAAACGCACCTTGGGGACGTCGGGGACTTCATGGCGCGAGATGGCCTTGGCGATGCGCTCGATCTCTTTCAGTCCGGTTTCGGCCCCGATCGGCTTACCCTTGGGACCACAAATTTTGAAGCCGTTGTAGTTGGCCGGATTGTGGCTGGCGGTCGTCTGGACTCCGCCGCAGCAGGGCATGTGGTTGGTCGCGAAGTAGACCTGGCACGTATCGACCATGCCGATATCGACCACCTGGGTGCCGATGGCCTGGGCACCCTCGGTAAAGGCCTGTGACAGAGCGGGGCTGTGTTTGCGCATGTCACGGCCCACGATCAGAGTGTTCATCTTGGGGTCGCTACGATCGTACCCGCCCAACGAGGAACGCAGGAACTGGGCCGTGGCATTGCCGATTCGCCAGGCAACGTCCTCGTTTAACATGTCGGGAACGGTGGCGCGGACATCGTAGGCCTTGAACACTTTTCCGATCATTTCGTCCTCGGCAAATTGCATTTGCGGAACCGGAGGTTGCTTACGCTTGAGAATCTCCGCCGCGAAGGAAGGTCGGCCCTGCTCGTCATCATTGAATTGACAGCCAGAACACTTATGGAAGTTGGCCCGTCTGCGGCCGAGACAAATCGCATCCGAAATGGGCACATCCTGTTCATCTGGACAGTAGCGGTTGTATTCTTCAGGTGTTTCCGGCACGACCATGGCCTCCATGCAGGTATCCGTGGGGCATGCTAGCAGAGTAGCCTCTAATGGGCTACCCTTAAGCACAATGTTGAAATCCAGTTCGTGAAGTTCGGAGGATCTGGGCACTATGGCTGCTGATTTTGGACTGGTGTACCCGCTCTGGAACCACTCACGAGCCGCGGACAATCTACTCGACAGCGTGGTTGGCGAAGTGGGCATCGACCATCTGACCGTCCCCGTGGTCACGGGTGAAGTGACCCAATTCCGCCTGGGTGGCGGCTTCGAATCGCCGCACTTTCATACCGAAGGTGGCTGGCACTTCCAGCCACAAGCGAAGCTGTATGCCGCGGCGGGCGTCAAGCCGCGCGTGGCGAAATGGTGCGGTACGCGCGACGTACTGGCGAACGTGCAAGAGTACGCCGATCGGCAGGGGCTCAAGCTGATCCTGCGGATTGCGCTACCGGCGGTGCCTGGCCTGGCCGGGCAGGCCGCCGGCATGCGGCGGCGTGACGCCTGGGGGACTGAACTGCCGGAGCGGGGTCCTTGTGTTTGCAGCCCCAACTTCCGCGAGCTGTTGCGTGCCACGCTGAATGACCTGGCCCGCTATGAACCGGCCGGCTTTGAGTTGGAGCATATCGAGCCTACCGAGCCCCTCCCGGGTGTGCCGCGGCCGGTACTGCAACAGTGGACGCTGAGTGGCACGGCGGCCGAACTGTGCTTCTGCTCGGCGTGCCGACAACTGGCGAACGCCGCAGCCGTCGACGCCGATGGTGCGGCGGAAGCGGTACGTGACTATCTCGCCGCGGTAGCTCGGTGCGATCCGGGCGACGTAATTGAGGGTGACGATGGCGGTCAGAACTACGCGCCCCGTTTCGCACCACATAGCGCGGCGCGCGGTGATGATTGCCGGGAGTGGGTGGGCCGTGTGGCCGAATCGCTGGGCAACACGCGGGTGATCGTCGTCGGAGGCGACCCGAGTGAATCCAATCTTCCGCCCGGAGGATCATGGCCGGGGTGCCAATTGATAACGCGTGTCAACCCATTGAGCATGTCTCCGGAAGTGCTCGAATACCCGCTCAAGATGGCGCACATCAGTGGCAGTGACGGTGTGTGTATGTCGGTGGTCAGCCCGGAGTTGACCAGTGCGGATACGTTGGTACGCGGCGTATCGATTGCCGCCAAGGTGGGCATGGAATTCTTCGACTTCGAGCATGTGGAGGAACATCCTCCGGCGGTCGTCACCTGGCTCAAGCAAGCCGTGCGCTACGCCCGGCGTGGATAGCGAATTCAGCGGCGATCAGGTAACATCTGCCCGTGCGGATATGAGCTGGAGAACAGGTGTATGACATTGCGAGCGGGTATAAGTCGGTGGGAGGTCCTGGGGCTCATTGTGCTCCTGGCATTGATCGCCTCATGGGCCACCGGCTTGTGGTCCAGTGGCTCGCCGCTCTCAGACTCATCCGGAACCGCAATTCCGGTAAATGTCATCCGCGAACTGGTCCCGCGCCCGGACGAGAAGCCCGCATACAACTTCGCGGACGGATTGGATCGGCAATATCCCGAAATCACCGCTTTCATGCGCACCTTCCTGGAAACCTGCCTGGCGGGGGACTACGGCGGTTATCGCCGGCTGGTGAGCTATAGACGCGATCCGGAGAGCCGGGATCGCTTCCAGGCCGTGTTTTTTTCCATTCGCGCACTAATTATCGATTCCGTTGAACCGGTCAGCTTGCCGCGCCTGGCGGATGAAATTTACCTGGTGATCGGTACGGTGGAATTTCAGCCCGAGAGTAAGGCTCGTTTACGCCAGAAGAACAACCGCGTTGCCATTCTGGTTCTCAAGGAGGATGGTGAGTGGCGCATGTTACCTGCCCCGTCCGAGTTCCAGCCGGGCGCGGAGGAAGAACCAGTTACTACCACCTCCGCCCCAACTACATCCGCGCCTAGTTATCCATGGGACGAAGACGGCGATTTTTGAGTATATCACTCCTGCTGTCGGTGTATGGTCTCACCGCCGCCCGCGCCCAGGTTGCGCAACCACTGACCTCAACCAGTCCAACGGAGGAACTACCGGCCCGACTACTGCTCAGCCTGGCGGAGATTGAAGATTTCTCCTTCGACTTCGATCACCCCGCGTTTTACGAGTTGGTGGCTTACGTTAAAGAAAATCCCCAGGCGCCGGGCCACACGCGCGATCCGCTCATTATTGATGACTGGCGCGTATTGCTGGAGCGCCCGGCCGATTATCGTGGGTTGCCGATCACAATCGAGGGCCTGATCGGACGCAACAAAGATCCTTACAAAGTGACGCGCCATCCCGAGCTGGAGCAGCTTTGGCAGGTGGAGTTGCGGCGTGCCGATCAGGCCATGTCAGTCACGATTATCTTCACCAATGATGTCAGCGACCTGCCGCTCAGCGCCACGATCCGCGTCACCGGATATTTCGTGAAGATCAACCGCTACCCGACTAAATCGAAAAAGGAAGGCCTGGCGGCGCTGCTGGTGGCACCCGGCCCGACCGCCGTCAGTGTTCTGGGAGCCGTGACCACCGAATCCAAACTGGACTGGCGCTGGCTGCTGGCCGCCGCGCTGGTCGGCGTACTGGTGACCTTCTGGTTAATCTGGCGCGCGAGCCGAAGTGGCGAGCGTCGTGATGTGCGGCTGTTGCGAGCCGAACACAGCGCCCCGGAAAGCCTGGCCGACGAGTTGGCCGAATGGGCCGAACGTGAACGCCCGGATGAGAACGACGAGCGTTAGATGATCGTTGACATTCATTGTCATTACACGTTCACACAACGACTGGCAGCAGTGGGCGATCGTTTCTCTTTTGAGCCCCGCGAAAACGACGACGGACCAGCGTATGACTCCTGGCTGGCGCCACGCGTGTTGCGACGGCCAACCACGCCAATCCTGCAACGCTTCTATGGGTTGGATCCGCGACTCGAACCCGGCGCGGAACTCGATCGTCAATTGGAAGCCTGGTACGGGCGACATCTGCGCGTGCCCGGTCCGGTTGAGCGTACCGTTCTGCTGGCGTTCGATGACTACCATGATGATGCCGGGCGACGATCGCCACGCCCGATACATCGCGGGCAGTTCGGCAACGATATGTACACGTCGAACACCTTCGTGCGCGCGGCATGTCAGCGCTGGCCACGTAACTATCTCTTTGGCGCTTCGGTACACCCGTATCGCGCTAATGCCCTTGAGTGTATTGATGAAGTGTTCCAGGGTGGCGCCTGCCTGCTGAAGTGGATCCCACAACACCAGAACATCGACTGCCAGGATGAACGGACGCTGCGCGTGTTGCGACATTGTGCCGAGCTGGGATTGCCGTTACTCGTGCATTACGGCGAGGAATTCACTCTGGCAACGCAGCATCGCAAGTTTGTTCCAATCAAGCCTTTTCTGGAAGTTCTGCTGCGGTTAAAGGGTGAAGGCCGGATGCCCACGGTTATCGTGCCCCATGTGGCTACTCCGGTAACGCCGTTGGGCAGCAGTCAATCTTGTCGCCTGCTGATTGACGCCCTGCGTGGAGAATTCGCCAAAGAACCACTCTATGCGGATATTTCCGCCCTGGCAGTCTGGGGCAAGGTACCCTGGCTGCGCCGCTTGGTCCGCATGCCGGAATTGCACGGCAAGCTTCTGTTCGGCTCGGATTTTCCAGTACCCTTTTTAGCACTGCGTTTATGGCGCGATCTGGGCGCGCAATATCGCCAAATCATGCTGGAGACATCCTGGCCGCAGCGGGCGCTGAAGATCTATCGTCACTTGGGTTTCAATGAAATCGTTTTTCACCGGGCGGCCCGGTTAATGCCACATGTGAACTACTTTACCCAGGCGGCGGCATCTTGACCGCGAGCGGCAAAGCGGCGACGCTGTGTCCATGAACGAGCATGAATTCGATCCAGAATGCCACCCGGTCAAACCACGAGTGCGCGGCGAGGACCCGGTACCCGGAGCAGGTTTCGAGACCATCTGCGCCCATTACGCCGAGGATCGTGCCGCGCATCGCGGCGCGGCGGCGTTGCCGATTTACCAGACCTCCACTTTCGTGTACCCGGACACGCAAGCCTGGGAATCCCGCTACGATCCGGAGAGCCCGTATTACGAGTACACGCGGGTCGGCAATCCCGGCACTGCCACGCTCGAAGCCAAGCTCGCCCGGCTGGAGAAGGGCGACTGGTCTTTTGCCACGTCTTCGGGCATGGGGGCGGTCAGTTCGGCGATCAATGCCTGTGTATTCTCCGGTGCTCATGTTGTCGCCACGGCCGGCGTCTACTGGCCTACGCAGCGCTACCTGCGCTACTACCTGCCGCGCTTCGGCGTCGAGACCACCTTTATCGATAGCTGTGATCCGGCTGATTATCTGGCGGCCATGCGACCGGAGACGCGCCTGGTCTACCTGGAAAGTCCCACCAGCGGATACTTCGAGATGCCGGATATCGCGCCCATTGCCGCCGAAGCGCGGACGCGTGGGATCATCACCGCCCTCGACAACTCCTGGGCCACGCCCTATTTCCAGCAGCCGCTGGATCTGGGTTGCGACCTCGTCGTGCACAGTGCGACGAAGTACATTGGCGGCCACAGTGACGTGGTGGGGGGGATAGTCGCCGGTCGCGGTGAGGAACTGCGCAAGCACGTCTTTCGCGAGGTGGAAC
Source organism: Planctomycetota bacterium (assembly GCA_043820985.1). Lineage (GTDB taxonomy): Bacteria > Planctomycetota > Phycisphaerae > UBA1845 > Fen-1342 > JAAYXS01. The sequence goes on along the minus strand of JBDRDH010000123.1, from coordinate 58,309 downwards.
TACTGGGCTCCGTCGCCGATCCCTTCGCGGCCTGGCTGTTAACGCGCGGCCTGCGCACGCTGAAAATACGCATGGAGCAGCATCAGGCTTCGGCCCTGGCCCTGGCACACTTTCTGGAGGATCATCCCACGGTTCGCCGGGTGCATCATCCCGGCCTGGAGAGTCATCCCCAGCATGCCGTGGCTCTGCGGCAGCTCAAGGGTTATGCCAGCCTATTCAGCTTCGAGCTGGTGGATCAATCACAGGCCGCCGTCTTCCGCGTGATGGACCGCACCCGGCTTTTCAGCATCGGCGTCAGTTGGGGCGGCTACGAGAGTCTGATCCTGGGAGGCACACTCTACGCCAAATCGACACAGGAGCCGGTCTGGCTGGTCCGCTTGCATGTTGGGCTGGAGGCCACCGCTGACCTGCGGGCCGATTTGAAGCAAGCTCTGGAAGGGTAGCTCATGGCACGGACGAAACGCGGACGCGCAGCGGCGGTCAAGCCACAGGATACCTACGAACACCCCCTGGCGACGCGCTATGCATCGGCGGAGATGATCCGTTTATGGAGTTCCCAGACGCGTTGCACGACCTGGCGCAAGATCTGGGTAGCGGCCGCCCTGGCGCAGCGTGAACTCGGTCTGCCGATCAAGGCCGGCCAGATTCGGGCCATGACTAACGCTATTGAGGATATCGATTTCAAAGCCGCGGCCCGCTACGAACGTCGCCTGCGTCACGATGTCATGGCCCACATCCATGCTTTCGCCGACGCCGCCCCGTCGGCACGGCCGATTATCCACCTGGGTATGACCAGCATGGATGTGGTTGATAACGCCGACCTGATGCTGATGCGCCAGGCTTTTGAGCTGCTCGAACGGCGACTGGTAGGAGTGATACGCAGCCTGGCGCGCTTCTGTGAACAGTATGCCGACCTCCCGGCGCTCGGCTTTACCCACTTGCAGCCGGCTCAATTGACCACCCTGGGCAAACGCGGAACGCTCTGGCTCAACGATCTGGTCGGTGATCTACGCAACTGGAGCAAAACGCGGCGCGGCTTGCTGTGTCGCGGGCTGCGCGGGGCCACCGGCACGCAGGCGTCCTTTTTGAAGTTGCTGGGCACGGCGGCGCGCGTACAAAAGATGGAGCGGATCTTCGCCCGCCAACTGGATTTCAAAAAATGTTATCCGGTGACCGGGCAAACCTATTCGCGCAAAGTCGATTTGGAGGTATTGACGGTACTGGGAACCTTCGCCGCCGGCGTACACAAGATTTGTAACGACCTGCGTCTCTTGTCCATGCTCAAGGCGATTGACGAGCCCTTCGAGAACAAGCAGGTCGGCAGTTCGTCGATGCCGTATAAACGCAATCCCATGCGGGCCGAGCGCGCCACTGGTCTGGCACGTTTCCTGATGAGCCTGGTCACCTCGGCGTATAACACGCTCGCCGCGCAAATGCTCGAACGTACGCTGGACGATTCGAGTAACAAGCGCCTGGTCATGCCGCAGGCGTTCCTTACCGCCGATGCGCTGGCCATGCTGTTGCAGAACATCTTCGATGGCCTGGTGGTTTATCCGGCGTCGCTGGCGACGCATATCCGGGCCGAACTGCCGTTCATCGCCAGCGAGGACATCCTGATGGCGGGGGTGGCCGCCGGCGGCGATCGCCAGGATTTACACGAACGCATCCGCCAACACAGCCAGGCCGCCGGCGAGCAGGTCAAAACCCACGGCCGGCCCAACGATCTGATCGAGCGCCTGAAAGCTGATGAGGCATTCGCCGGCATCAAATGGCAACGCGTGCTTGACCCTCAACGCTACATCGGCCTGGCCCCCCAACAAACCCGCGAATTCCTCCGCCGCGTCGTCGCCCCAGTCCTCAGAAAATACGAACGCACCAAGCCCCCCCAGGCCGATCTCCACGTCTGACCCGTAGCGGCCGCCCTCTGTGGCGGCCGTCAATTGTAGCGGCCGGCGGCTCGGCGGTTCACCAGCCGTCCCGTAGCGGCCCGACCTCCGTGTCGGCCGTCCCGTAGCGGCCGCCCTCTGTGGCGGCCGTAGGATATACAAGAGCAAACGAGTATTGAGATCGCTTCTGCGTAACCAGAGGTTTACCCTCGCTGGCGCTTCGGGCTTGGTTCGGGGACGCAGGACACTGGCAACGCTACTCCAAAAATCGGCCTGCGAGCCGCCGGCCGTCCCGTAGCGGCCCGACCTCCGGCCCAGGTTGAAGTGGTGCTCAAACTTGGCAAGCACGAGTGGAAGAACCCCCGGATCGACTTCACGGATCTCGGGCCGATGCTGAAATATGACGCCGGCAATATCGGTTCACGCTTACTCAGGGATTTTGCTGTCACCGTGGATCAGAAGAGCCACCGCGTGAGGTTCCAGCGCGGCGGAAGCGGTCAGGGAAAACCGCGAGGATGATATTCAAAAATGTGAAGGGGTGAGCAGACCAACTCGTGGCCAAGATGGCGTTCCCGTGCATGCCGCGGGATTAAGCCCCGGATGAGTGGGGTTGTTTGAACCAAGCGAGTCGAGCCCGCGGTGCAGCAGTCGCGCCGATGAACACCAGGGCCGGCGATTTGATTCCGGCCAGATTCGCTTCAGCGGCCAGCGTGTCGAGAGTACCACTCACAACATGCTGACCGGATTCGGTGGCATCTTCGACGATCGTAGCCGGCGTCTGTCCACGCAGTCCGCATGTCCGCAACTCCGCACACAACTGCTCAAGCTGTTCCTCGGCGATGTACAAGACCAGAGTTCCACTACTGGCCATCGTTGCCAGACTGGCCGGCGGAATTTTGGCCCCGTGGTGGTTACCGACGGTGGCGAGGCAGAGTGCCCCGGCAGCGCCGTGACCGGTGAGCGGAATGCCGGCGTACGCACCGGCGGCCAGCGCCGCCGTCAGCCCTGGAACGACCTCGATGGCAAAGCCGCTTTCCCCCAGCGCCTCCGCCACCGAATCAGCGCGCTCAAACACAAACGGATCGCCGGCGGTTAGATAAACCACCCGGCGGCCGGCCTCGACATGCGGGCGAATCATCTCCACGATCTCGCCAGTCGGAATCTCGCACGGGACCATACTTCGCTCAACCCCCGGCGTGACCAGGTCCCAGATCGCCCACGGTTGATCGCCGAAATCGTAGAACACCACCTCGGTCTGCCGTAAACGCACGGCGGCCTTGACGGTAATCAGACCAGGATCCCCCGGACCCAGACCGATTACACTGACCGCCCGGTCAGGAAACGGCTCGGTCCGCTCAATAAAGGCACTCAGAACCTCGTCCATGATGAACCTCGTTCCGTGCTCTTATCGACATGACCAGCCAAGGCGAACTGCCACGTGGTCCACCCACCTATGGTATCATCCTACAGGCGCTGTGCCGTAAGCGCTAAGAACACGTCAGAAGCCCAGCAGACCGATCCCAGCTCTAGAGTTGCCGATCCAGCCGCCGGTACTGGATCGCTTCGGAGAGGTGCGTGGCGTTGACTTGCTCCTCGCCATTCAGGTCGGCGATCGTACGGGCGACGCGGAGGACTTTGTCGTGCGCCCGTGCGGACAGGCCCAGCTCGCTGACCGCCTGTCGCAAGACGCGCTCGCCATCCTGGTCGAGTACGGCGTACTTACGCAGCAGACGCGAAGTCATACGCCCATTGGAAACGGTTGTGTCATGCCCAAAGCGTTCGCGCTGCACCGCCAGGGCGCGCCCGACCTGTACGCGCATCGACGCGCTATCAGTGCCGGGCCGCATGTCGCGCAGGGCGGCGATCGGTACCGCCGGCACTTCAATGTGAATGTCGATGCGTTCCAGCAGGGGGCCGGAAATGCGCGCCAGATAGCGATCGATCTGTGGGGCCGAACACTTGCAAGGACGGCGTGGATCGGTGAAGTACCCGCACGGACAGGGATTCATCGCCGCCACCAGCACAAAGTCGGCGGGAAACTCGGCCGCGCTATGCGCCCGCGCGATCGTGACCGTGCCGTCCTCTATTACCTGCCGCAACGATTCCAGCACGCTACGTGTAAACTCCGGCAATTCATCCAGAAACAGTACGCCGTGATGGGCCGCGGATATCTCACCCGCCGAGGGGACGGTGCCGCCGCCGACCAACGCCGGGATGCTGATCGAGTGATGTGGCCGGCGTACCGGCCGCGTGGCCATCAGGCTGGTTTGTTTCGGCAAACGGCCCGAGGCCGAATAGATCCGCGTGGTCTCGAGCGATTCCCGCAACGTCATCGGCGGTAAAATCGTCGGCAGCCGCTTGGCCAGCATGGTCTTGCCCGTGCCCGGCGGGCCGATCATCAACATATTGTGCCGACCGGCGGCGGCGATCAGGATGGCTCGTTTAACATGCTCCTGACCGCGCACGTCGGCGAAGTCCACATCATAGCGCGCCGCCCGCGCGAACAACGCCTCCAGATCGACGCTGGTCGGCTCAAGTGGCAACTCGCCAGCCAGCAGGCCGACTGCCTCGGTTAGTGAACTAACGCCGTAGACCTCCAAACCTTCGACGACGGCGGCCTCCTCGGCGTTCTCGCGCGGCACGATCAGGCCCCGAAAGTCGCGCTGCTGAGCGAGCAAGGCCAGCGAAAGACACCCCTTGATTGGCCGCACACCCCCGTCCAACGCCAACTCGCCGGCGATCAGAAAGTCATCGACGATCTCGCTTTGCAACTGGTCATCGCCCAGGAGCATGCCGAGTGCGATAGGCAGATCGAAGGCCGGGCCTTCCTTGCGGATGTCGGCCGGGGCCAGGTTGATAGTGGTGCGCGTTTTCGGCAGGATAAAACCGGAGTTGAACAGCGCGCTGCGGATGCGGTCAATGCTTTCCTTCACCGCCGAGTCAGGCAGACCCACGATCGTTGGTACGGAAAAACCCCGTCCCGTAACGTCGACTTCCACCTCACAGGGCAGCGCTTCGATACCGCTGAGCGCCATGCTGTGAATTCGCGCGAACATTTAGGTGAATGTTAGCAAGGAGAATTCAGGCCCGCAACTGTTTGCTCCAGACAGACGGGCCGAAACCGGGAGCTAGATAGGATGTTAGGTTGTCGGTGATTGCTGACTCTGGGGCATACATCCGACACGCCGCTGTAGTTCCTCACGTTCCGCCTCCCAACGGTCGTCCGCGCCTCCTTCCAGGCACAGCTTTGAAAAGACCGGCGGGAAATCAAGGTTGACACCGTCACGGAGCAGAAACGCGGGCGAGAGCCCGCCGACATTAAGCCCGCGGATACTGGCATAGACGCGCGGACAATGCCGTTGCAGATAATGCGTGGCTTCTTCCGAAATGTGTTTAATGTTTCCGAAGGCCCAGGCAAAGTCCTGACATTCGCTCTCCAGTATGGTCGAGAGCATATCGATGGCCCGTCCGATCTCATACTCCAGATCCTCTTCCTGGTGCAGAGTACCCAAGTCGCGGTGGGCGAAATTATGCGCGGCGATCCGGTGCCCCATGCTGACCATCTCGGCGATTTCCGAGCGCGACAAGCCGCGGACCTGGTCATGACTCCGTACCTGCGAAATGTTGTAGGCCTCCACGCCGTTATCCTGGTGATACTGCATGAACTGGCGGACCGTGCGCCCGATGTAGCAGGGGATCACGAAGAACGTGGCCTTGATCCCTTTCCTGGCCAGCCACTCGGCCACCGGATAAAAACGCTCGTGTCCATCGTCAAAAGTGAACAGGATCTTGTCGCGTTGACCAGCTTGAAACCGACCCGCGACGAGATCGTCCACGTCGCCGGGCTCGGCCAGGTCGAAATGCTCGCCACACCACTCCACAATACAGTAGAGGCGTTCCCGTTGTGCCGCGCCACCCGCATGTGCGGTCAGCAGTCGCAGGCCGTGGGAGTTTTGCCAGTACCGCTCGCGATTCCGGCGTGGACGCCCGGTTGCTCGCAGCCAGGTCGCCACCACGGATCTTTTCAACCACTCAGCCATACCTTCAGAACCTTATCGCTTCAAACAAAGAAACCATCGCCTTCCGAAGGCGTGAAGCGCCAATTCCCCTGGATCTGATATTCCTGGTTAGCCAGCGGGCTGGGTGGCACGGCGTTGAGAACAACCATCAGATCATCTCTGACTTTCGATCCCACTTTGTGCATGACGCGCGCCACGTCATCGCCGGACATCTGAATCTGCACGGCATCCGCGCCCCAGGCCAAAGAGGCACGTATACTGAGCAAGACCAGCGCCGAAGCATCAACCTGCTGATCGTCGAAAATACCCCACTCTTTTAGCGATCCGATCGTGACGTCCTTGAAACGCTTGCCAATCAGCGGCAGGCATCTTTGTTGCAGCATGAAGTACCCGACTGTCCCTCCCCGGGCATTCCGTACGAAATACAGCCGGTAATCGCGTTGTTCATCGTCCGCGCCTGACTTAAGCAGCCAGTTGATCCAGGTCGCCGAGCGATGTGTCACGACCGGAGCCAACTGGCGCGCTAGTAACACATCGAAATCGGACGGCATGGACTCAGCAAGTTCCGCGCCGAGCCCCCGTGTTGAAGCTCCCCTGAAGAGCCGACCCAGACCGCGGCGACTGGCCAAAAGTGTATCGACGACTGGAGACACCACGGCGGCCGCGGCGCGCGCGCGTAAATATCCGGCCACAAACTTGCGGCTGTGACACACTAGGAAGTAACTCGGTGTAGAAAACACGATCCACCCGAGCTTGCGATAGATCGCCATCGCGGCCGGATTAGCCCCACAGCCCGCCACGGTGTGATGCAGTTGGCTCCAACAGTTGACAAGCTTCGTTCCCAGGCCCATCCCGCGAAAGTCTGGCGAGACCAGCAGATTGGAACCCCAGATTACGGATAGTGGTTCCCCCTTTACCAGCATCTCGCCCATCACCACGCTCAACCGCCCCGCGAGCCGCGAGCCGACGGTCACATATATCCGTACTGGATCGTCAGCGCTCTTGCTAAGCGGATTGTCCAGCAGCATGCGTCGCACGTGCGGCGAAGCCGCTGTCATCTGCTCCGGATCTTCCCAGTCCGGGCGTATCTTACCCGCGCCGAATTCGGCTTTGCTGACAACGTGCAGGCATACCTCCTCCGCCATTCTGTTCCTCCTTGAAGCCGCCAAGGCAATATTAACCGCGCCCGGTCACATTGACCGCCACTTAGCGGGGCAGATTCTCAATGCCACTGACTGTCGTGCTATGAACGCGGGCGAACAGTCCTTGTTGAGAAGATATCGAACATACACAGGCGCGTCTATTAACCGGTGTCGATCGAATTGCTCTAAAAGCTGTTGAGCCGGCCGGGGATGTCAGTCGCCGTCGTCTTCGTCGTCCTCGTATTCTTCTTCCCACTCATCCTTATAATACCCCTGACGCAGCATCCAGACCTTGCTGAAATCACGCTTCTTCAAATCATCCGCGCGGATCCAGTAATAAATACGCCCGGTCGCGCCATACATGCCCCAGAGCGAATCCAGCGTATCCTCGGTCTTCACACCCATTGTCATTAAGGAATCGAGTTCCACCTGGAACAGCAGAACCCACTCGTCGGCGTTTTTGATCCTGGCCTTGATCTTTGGATCGTCGAAATCCGTCTCGTACGTAACCGTCTCACCCTGAGATACCAACTCGCACACCGGCGGCATCGGCCCACCCACGTTTTGTGCATACCCCAGCAGATGGTGCCAACCAGATTCCTCCGGCCGGCCGGTCAAGGCCGTACACAAGTCGCCATAGAAGTACAGTAGCTGTTTCTCCCAGATCAGGTCCGGCTCTTCGGTCAAATCCGGCAGCGTCCATTCCTGCCAGAAACGCACAAAGCATGGCGGATATTTATCCGACGCTGGCTGGGGAGGATTCATCCGCTTGAGACTTTCGGGGTCCCCGTTGAAATACACCACCCGCCAGGCGTCACGATCCGCAGGACTCATACCCAACGGCGGTGGTTTCACGTTGTCGGCGTAAAAGAAGCACAGCCACCCGCTCTCCGGCAGGCGTTGCGTCAAGTCGTGCTCCAGCACCTCCGCCATATTGAGCTGGGCAACCAAGGTCAGCGGTTCGCCATTGAACCACGGCCAGTCGAAATCCACCGGGACGTCCGGCGGCGCCGTGAACCGCGAGGCCCCCGGTTCCAGATCATCCAAATCTTCCACCGGCCAGGGTGAAACTCGTACCGCGGGCCGCAGGCGCGGAATGATGGCTCCGGCATGGTTCACGAGCGCGGAGACCTTAATCACCTCTTCGGCCTGCTCTCTGGTCATCGTCGCCGGGATCGGGGGCGGCGGTGGATTCTCCTCCTCGGTTTCCTCGGGTATCTGTCCCGGCAAACGTGCCTGGTCGAGCCGAGTCCACATCCGTGACCAAGTCGTTTTCTGCCAGCGCTCCATCTTGATCGGCCGCGTGGTGCCCCAGAAGAGCAATCCGAGATAGCCGACCAGCACGACTGCCCAACAGATAAGGTTTCTGGTGTTCACCGTACGAACCTCTTGTGCTTCGCTGATTGGGTGGCCCATGGCTTCAGCCGTGGGGAACGCGAATCACTGGCCCATTCGTGTCCCCCACCTCTGAAGAGGTGGGCCACCCATGCTTTCATATTCTTAGTGTTCTCCGCGCTCTCCGCGGTTTCTGTCATACCAGCACTACCCCCAGGACCACGCGAACTTGTGCTTGAAGTAACAGTAGTAGTAACCGATGGCTCGCATGGCCACGATATCGAAGAACAACCGCACACCCACTAGCAAACTCGGTATCACCAGGATGGCCGTCCAGTCCTGGGACCATATGATCGGCTGTCCCAGGCGGGTCGCGATATACGCGGTGGTCACGAGCTGGCCCACGAACGTGATATAGACGGCAATCACAGTCAGCAGGTACGCCGGTAACGTCTTGAATATCGTCGCCAGGATCAGGTCCAACTGGAACAGCGCCTTGACACTCTCGCCGCAGGAAACCACCAGCACCATCATTGGCCAGATGAAACAGCCCAGTAACAACAGCGCTAACAGGATCACGATGGAGACCATGGCCGGCACGGGCGTGCCTCCCAGACCAAAATCACTCTCACTCGCGTAATAGGCGGAATATATGCTTCTCTGTAACGTAATTAAGTAGATCACAAACGGTAGCAACGCAAACACGTAAGTCGCCAACATGCGGAAGAAGGGAATGATGACGCCATCCCAGAAGCCATCCTCCGCGGCCAGGGGCGGCAGTTCATCGTCTCCACCCGCCGCCCACGTCACCAGGGTCATCTTGAACGCCATATACCAGCCGGTGATGATGAACGCGCCGGCCCCGAAGAAGTATGGCCCCGAGACCAACGGAGCTATGTAACACGCCATCTGCATCATCTCGCGCGCGGCGAGCAGCAGCCAGAGCATGATGAAGGTCAGGATGTTGCCGGGCTTCCGTAGGAATACCAGGCTCTTGCCAATTGCCGCCAGATAGCGCACGTAGCTAACACCCGTCGTCATAAAGCCGGGTGGCTCGACATCCGCCGCGACCGCCGTTACCACACCAGCTTGCCGGGCGGCTAATTCGACGCTGTAGCCACCGGCGGCTGTCGTGCTCGAAGCTGGAGTGATGGGGGCCACACCTAAGGCTTCGCCACTGGCCAGGGCGGACAGGTTGGAGAAAACGTCATCCAGATCGATCGGCGTGGTTTCCTTTTTGGGCGGTGTTGGCTTGGCCGTCGCCGCCGCCGTGGGGACTTGAAAGGTCTTGCCACACTTACGGCACTTGGTCCGTTTACCGGCGGCGGTGGTGGGTACCTTGTAGCGTGTCTTGCATCCCGGACAAGCAACGAGCGGCATCGAAGCACCCCGCTGATTCCCTGCTGAAGTGGACAATTCCCATGTCGCGAACTGTTCCAACCAGTATTTTCCACAAATCACCCCCCATTGTCGAGCCATAATCAGGCCAGATAGAATCCCCACGTAGGCCGGCGAAGCTCACCACCAAGCCACGAAGACACTAAGCAGATGTAGCGGCCGGTGTAAGGATTCTGGATTCAGGATTCAGGGTTCAGTGACCTATAGCCATGCAGACTCCCCCAAAGTTCTGAACGCGTGGCGCCAGCCAGCGCCCAATCAGAGCCCGAAGCGCCAGCGAGGGTTTAGGCCAGGATCCCAGGGTCCCAGGATTCAAGGATCCAAGTGTACTTCCTAGTCCTAACTCTATTTCATCCCTTGGCGTCCTTGGCGCTCTTGGCGTCATGGCGGTTCTGTCCCCAATCCGAATCCCATTTCCCCCAACACCTTGCCGCCCGCACGACCGCGTGCGACACTCTCACCCATGACCACCGCCGACTCCACTGCCAACGCCCACCGCGAGCACACCAACAACCGGCCGCCGATGCCGCCACGCTGGCGCACCCTAAAGCGCTCACTCCTCACCGCCGGCGTAATCATCGCATCGATGATCCTCCTCCGCCTAGCCTGGGGCTGCGAAGCCAACCGCCGCCTGCAAGCCAAAATCGCCGAATACCGCGCCGCCGGATATCCGGTGTTGATCGAGGATATCGTGGAACCTGAGGTCGCCGACGAAGAAAATGCAGCCGAATACTACAAGCGTGCGCACGCAGCATTGGTCGAGACAATCGATCAGGATGTAACGTATATATATGGTGACCCGGAGCAGATCAGCGTAGGCGCTCTCGCGATGCCGGATTATTACCCCAATTTGCTCACCACCGAGGCCGACGCTGTCAGACGACTGCTAGACGCAAACGCCGAGACGCTCCGATTGATGCGGGAGGCACGGCGATGTGCTGCGGCCAACTGGGGCATCGAGCTTCGCTCACCACTGATTCTCAACCTGCCACGCTATTCGCTGGTCGCTGAGCGCAACCTTGCGAAACTGGCTTGCGGTGCGGCGGATTTTCACCATGCGTACGGTGAGGACGCTCACGCAGTGGAGTTGCTGCGTGATGCACTTGCCGTTGGCAAACACCTCTGCAGCCCTCGCGGTTTAATGTTGCCCTATCTTGTAGCAACTGGCACAAGCGGCCTGACAGTCACCAGCGTCGAGCGCATTACAGCGACATTGACAATTGGCGACACTGGAAGCGCATGCGCCGGAGAAGCCGCGGAGCCCGCCTCGCGGAATCAGGTCATGGCTTTGATCGCCGAATTGCTCAACGACGAGCCGCATCGTCTCGGGTGGCAGTATGCGATACTCAGCGAACGCGTGATCACTCTCGATACCTTGCAGGCAATCCGAGCAGGGGAATGCACATTCCTGTTGGGCAACTTGATGCCACCGAGTGCTGGCGCAAGGTGGGAAGCACCTGTGCGTTGGGTACTTGAACCACTCTTCATCTTAGATGCGATTGTGTTAACCGATCATTGGACGGCACTGCACTTGGCCGGAAACGCGCCGAATTGGCCAGAGGCGTTGGATCTGGCGCCATCCCCTCTCAGCCTTCAGTCGCAGTTTGAGCGCAGAATTAGATGTCAGATATCCTGTTTGGGGAATTTCTCTGATCCGACGGATATGCTTCAGAGGCACTATCAGACGATTGCCCGACGGCGGCTCGCCGCAACGGCGCTTGCGCTACGACTCTACGAGCTCGATCGTGGCCACCGACCGGCATTGCTGGCCGAACTCACACCTGACTACATTGATACTGTGCCGGAAGATCCATTCATGCCGAACGGAGAACCGCTGCGATACGCGCCGGACCGAAGATGGCCACTTCTGTATAGCATTGGGCGCAACGGCAAAGACGATAGCGGATATGAGTACACTTCCCCCGAAGATATGCGATATGGCTGGATGGACTTGCCCTTCTATCTCGACGGGCAGAAACCGCCGCGGGAAGAGCGCACCAAGGATCACCCCGCCAATTCACCACAGACTGCTGACTATGACGCCGATGTACAGGACGATCCCGGGGATACCGACGAGCAGCAGCCCGGCCACGACCACCCAGGCTAGCGGCACACCGATCACGATCAGCAACAGCCGCCACAGTCTTGCCCGCAGAGCACGACGCGCCAGACTCAGCACGTCGAACCACCACTTGAGCAGTACCAAGCCGCCGACCCCCGCGCTTAGCAGTAGGAACATCGGTAACGCGTCCGAGCTGCTTGGCCAGATCAGACATCCCACGCCCAGCAGGGCCGTTATGATCGGAAACCATAGCAGTACTGCGGAGGTGTAGTAGCTCAGCGCGATCGCCCGGTTCTGTTTTTCGACTGGCCAGTATTCCGGATGCAGGAAATAACGCGGTATTGCTGTCATGGCAAGCAACGCTAGCACCAGCGCTACCTGGGTCGCAATGGCGGTAGGGATTGTCAGCCCGCCAAGAGTATCCACTGCTTCGTTCCAGGAATACACCAGAGCGATGATGCTGGCGATCAACAGCGGGACGTAGAGATGCAATATTGTCATCCGGCGAAACGAGCGTGCGTCCGGGTAGCTCACCGGTCGTAGAAACTCCGCATAAAATGCCTTGCGTCGTAGCGTGACCAGCGCCACCGTCCGCCAGTAGGCGCGTAATCTCCCGGTTTCTGCGCGCTGAACCCAGGGTATGTTCGACTCCCCGCTTCGCACGCCGGCCAGCGCGAAACCGCACTCGGGGCAGCGCTCGCTGGTCAGGCCGCGCAGGTCGTAGTCGCATTGCGGGCAGAACATCCCCTCCGGCAGGGGGGCTAAGCGGTCCGCACCATCGAACGCAGCGGGCCGTTCAGTATCGTTTTGATTGTTATGCTCTCCCATTGGCGCGCATTCTACCTATATTCAAGATTTGTGTCCCCTAGCCGATCACTGGTTGGATTTGGAACCCCCACCGGCCGGCGCGGGTGCCATGCCCAAGCCCTGAGGCGCGGGCATGAGATAATTGACCATAGGCATGGCAGCGCCCCCAATCAGAGCCCCGAGCGCCAGCGAGCGGGTTCCCAATTAAACTCCCAAACATGGTTACGCTACTAGCTTGGCAAAGGCGGCTAACAACTGAACTCCGAACCCCGAACCCTCAACGCGAGTGCCATGCCCAAGCCCTGAGGCGCGGGCATGTAAGGACCAGCCAACAGACATGGCCGCGCTTACAGCTTGGCCATGGCACCCTCCTTCTAACTGAACCCTGAACTCTGAATCCTTACTTCAACCCTCGCTGGCGCTTCGGGCTCGGATTGGGCGCTTGCTGGCGTTGCGCATTCGGTCGGCGAGGCAGGGGCATGTATTCCCCGCTACAGATTATCCAGGATGTACCTGATCCGCAGGTCGCGGTAATGCTGGCCACCGTAGCCGAGGCCGTGTCGATCGCGCGGATAAACCATCAGATCGAACATTTTGTCGTGTTGCTGCAACGCATTGATAAGCTGGATGGTGTTTTGAAAATGCACGTTGTCATCCAGCATGCCATGCACGATCAGCAGGCGGCCATGTAAATCACCCGCGGCGTTCGTGACCGAGGCTTGCTCATATCCCTCGGGGTTATGCTCCGGGGTTTGCATGTAACGCTCGGTGTAGATTGTGTCGTAATTACGCCAATCCGAGACCAGCGCGCCCGCGATACCCAGCTTGAACATGGTGCTATGTGTCAGAGCGTATGACACCATATAGCCGCCGTAGCTATAACCACCGATCCCAATACGCTCCGGGTCGGCGTAGCCCTGATCGATCAGCCAGCGCAGGCCGGCTTCAATATCAGCCAGCTCGGTCTGCCCCAGGCGCTTATATGCCTGCCAGTCGGCGCAGGCTCCGGTCCCGGTCGCCGAGTAGGGATCGCAGGCCCAGACGATATACCCCTGTTGCGCCAGGTATTGCGGGAACAAATCGCGACCATTCCAGCGGTTACGCACCATGGGACTATGCGGCGCGCCGTAGATCTCGCACCAGACCGGATACTTTCGCGCGCGATCAAAGTTCGGCGGGCGGATGATGCGGGCGTTCAGCATGTCGCCGTTATCGTTGGGTATCTGGACGATCTCAGGCGGGCTCCAGGTGTATTCACTCAGGGCGTCAACCGGATTATCACTGATGACGCGTAGTAGCGATCCATCGCTATGACACAAATGCACGCGGGGCGGCGTGGTGACGTTGCTGAAGGTGTCGAAGAAGTAGCTGAAAGTCGGATCGAAGTTGACCTGGTGGAAGAAACCCGGCTCGGTCAGGCGCTCGATTTCACCGCCGGCGAGTCTGACCCGGTAGGCGTGGTCCTCCAGCACGGTATCCCGCGCGCCGGTGAAGTAGACCCAGCCGGATTCGCTATCATATCCCAGCAAGCTGCGAACGCTCCATGGGCCGCTGGTCAGCCGACGGAGAGTTTCACCGTCCTGGTTGCAGTGGTAGATATGTTGCCAACCATCACGCTCGCTTAGCCACAGAAAAGTCCCGTCCGCCAGCCAGTGCGGGTGACGAATGTTATTGGTCCAGGCGGGCGATTCCTCGCGGATGAGTGTCGTCGATTGTCCGGTGGCCGGATCCGCGCTGTTGAGTTCGAGCCAGCGCTGCTCGCGGTCCTGCACGGAGAAGAGCAAGTGACCATCCGGGGTCCAACTGACCCGCACGATCAGGATATCAGTGTCGTCGTACTTCGACAGATTCACCCAGACCGTCGTACCCTGATCGAGGTTGGCGATACCGAGTTGTACGGTGGCATTCGGCGCGCCGGCTTTCGGATAGCGGGTCAGCTCGACGTCGGAGATGTGCGGCGTGTAATCCACGAGTGAGTAATTCGGCACACCGGATTGATCCAGGCGCAGGAAAGCCAGGTAGCGTGCATCGTCGCGCCACCAATGTGCCCGCCATCTTCCGCGCCCGTAAATTTCCTCCTGGTAGACCCAGTCGAGCAGGCCGTTAAGTACATTTTGATTACCATCATTTGTGAGTTGACGCGATTCTCCGGTATTCGTGTCGATGGTGAATAAATTGCCATCACGTACAAACGCAACCGCATCGCCATGCGCGCTGAGCGTGACCGCCTGTCTCTCAGCATCCTCGGAGGTCAGTTTGCGCAGGTCGCTCTCGCCGTAACGATGGAAGTAGAGTTGTCCGTCGTGCTGCAACAGCACCGCGGAATCATCTTCCGTGGTAATACTGGGGCGGCGCGTGAAACGCCGCACGTCCCGATCGCCGAAGTCTTCATGAGCATCAAGGGCGTCGGCCAGACTCTGTCTTTCGGCCGCCGGCACGGCAACCCCGGTCAGCGTGTTGATCCGCTCTAATTCGCCGCCGCTCCGTTGCAGATAATGCTGTCCATCATCCGTCCACTCCATGTCACGGGCGTACTGTCCGGCAAAACTTACCGGTTGTCGGCCGTAGAGCGCGTCGTACGTCAACGGTTGCCGGCTGCCCGAAAAGGCGGGCGTCGTCGGCGTGTGTGGGCGAGTACAGGCTGAGCCGGCTAATCCGGCCAGAACGATCGCAGCGCCGCACCATAAGATGACTCGGTAAATGGACAGGCGAAGGATGTGGACAGATCGCATGAGTGAGGTACTCCAGCTTATCGATAGCTCGTATTTGCCGTGTTTATGTGGCGGATGAATCAACTCGTCAAGAGTGCTCTTCACGGGAGCCGAGCTTGTTTGAAACTGTTATATCCCGTCAGCAGATTGGATTCTGGCAGGCTTCGGTTATCACAAATAAAAACCGGTGTGTGATTCAGTTTATGCGAATCACACACCGGTTATTCGTTCGATGAGTCAGCCATTCAGCCTAGTTCGATGGGTGGCCCATGGCTTTAGCCGTGGGGAACACGAATCAGCGAACTATTCGCGTCCCCCACCTCCAAAGAGGTGGGCCACCCAATCAACAGCGACCCATCAGATCAGCATTGGCGGAGCCCTAGTTCGGCGTCAGGTTCGTCTGGTAGTTGTTAAATGGCCAGCCGACGTAGTTAATATCCGGGGTCATATCCGTGCCGTTCGGCGCGAAGACCTTAATCAACGCACCGGGCGACGGATAGCAGTCCGTCTGCCAGGTCTTCCCGCGACGCAGGAAATAGTACGCCGGGAAAGCCGTGGTGTAGTTCATCAGCCGTAGCGTCTCGGCGTCGAACTCCGATTGCTTGTCCACACGCGTCATCCTGGCCGAACCGTCGCAGTAGGCCACCAGGTCCGACATGATCTTCTTGTGCCAGCCTGGGATCGGAATCACCTCCGGGTTGTCGATCAACCCACCTTGCCGGCTGAAGTTGTAGAACAGCGGCTCGGAGTACATCGCCACGCGCGACGGGTTGTCAATCGAGGACGCGGTGTGGCCCCAGGCGCTCACGGTGAACGAGCCGATCCGCAACGAGCCGGCCAGCCACACCAGGCCGGCCACGTTGATGCGATAGCTGTTGCCGAGCATGTCATACAGTGGAATGTCGGCACACTCCTGCGGTGCGTCCTGCACCCACACGGAATCTGGGAAACCGGCGTCCGACGGGCACTTGAACATCGGCAGCTTATCAAAGTCGGCGGCGTCAATGTCGCCGTAGATGTACTTGTTCAGCGGCTTGGTCGGGGCACCCCACAGGCCCCAGTCCTGGGTCAGCACGCTGACCGGACCGGACTCGGTCGGGAAGATCTTCTGGGCGGTACGGCCGCCGAAGCAGAAGGGCGTGGCGGTGCGCCAGGACCACTCGGTACCACCGAAGCCGCCACCGACCAGGGTGGAGACCATCATGCGATGCAGCGGGACGATTTGCTCGCGGTCGTCATCGTTGGCGTAGGAATGCGAGGCTTGGGCGATCTGCCGCATATTTGACAAACAGACGGCTTTTTTGCCCTGCTCGCGGGCGCCTTGCAGACTGGGCAGCAGAATCGAGATGAGCAATGCGATGATCGCCACGACCACCAGCAGCTCGATGAGGGTAAAAGCGGGTTTCCGACGCGTGCAAGACATGGTTATCTCCTTTAACGTCACACACTTGCTGATATGAGTGCCCTGGTAACCAGGAAAGTGTTTCAATACATCTTAAAGTATCCGGAATACATCTAAAATGCAATCTTACACAATTTAAGCGAAAAAAACGCAGACTAATCACGCGCGAATATCAGGGAATTGAGAGATTGGTACTCCTTGTTAATGGGTGAGCCAGCAGCTTTGCCGGCTATGAGCGGATGCTCGGCATAGGCCAATATATATCCGGCCCGAGAGCTCAGACAAACATGTGCTGCTGCTTGTGCGATCTGGGGATCAGTGCCATGATCGTGCTGGCGGGAAACATCACAGTCAACATGGCCCCGCGCGAAACCGTTAGTGGTCGCCGCCGCGCCTAACCTACCAGTCCCCCGCGACTGATACCATAAATGCCGGATGCTGCGCGAATAGCTTATCCCATCGGCCACAATGATAAAACATGAGCGGTGTCTGAATCTGGCCGAAACGATGAACTACCCGCGTTTGACATGCGGGGGGACCGCTCTAAAATTCGAGACAGACGTTGCGTTTAGATCTCAGGATTATATAGCGGAGCCAATCATGGCAGGTGAAAACGTACTCAGTTTCGACGAGGATAACTTCGAGACCGAGGTACTCAACGCGGGTGTGCCCGTGTTGGTTGATTTTTGGGCTGAATGGTGCGGCCCCTGTCTGATGTTGGCAACAACGATTGAAGAGTTGGCCAACGCTTTTCAAGGTCGGGCCAAGGTCGGGAAATGCGACGTTGATAAAGCTCAGAATCTAGCCGCCAAGTACGGCGTGCAGAATATACCGACGGTGCTGTTATTCAAGAGTGGCGAACCGGTCCAGCGGATTGTCGGCGCCAAGCATAAGCGTGAATACCAGGCACTTATCGAAGAGGCCTTGGCCGGCTGACAACTATTCGTCGAGACAGGTCGGATAATTAATATTACAACAGCGGCCGACGTCCGCGATTCGCGCGGCGCGGCCGCTTTGTTTCAAGTGGCTGATTGCCGCTGTCTCTACTCCACTGTCCAGGTATCTCCCGACCGGTACAGGCCTTCAAGCGTACCCACCCCCAGTCGCTCGGTAGTGTCCCTGATCTGCTTAAGCATCATCTCTTCGTAAACCGGCGCGTCAACATCGCGGAAGACGCCCATGGGGGTCGGGTAGTCAGGATAGTGCATACGCGATAACTGGAATGCCAGACTGGGGCACGCGCAGTGCTCGTCATGTACCAGTAGATCCTGCTCGCTGATGCCGTTACCCAGTTGTACGACTTCAATCGACATCTCTTTCCGGCGGATGCCTTTATCGCGATCCTTGCCGAAAATCATCGGTTGGCCGTGTTCCAGGCGCAGGATGTTATCTTCACGGGTTTGCCGGTCGGTGAGATGCACGAAAGCGTCGTGATTGTAGACGGCGCATTCCTGGTAGACCTCCACGAAGCTGGTACCCTTGTGAGCCGCGGCACGCTCCAGAACTTCCTGTAGCATCTGGATATCGTTGTAAACCACCCGGGCCACGAAGCGAATTTCGGCTCCAATAGCGACCGATACGGCATGTATCGGATTCTCGATCGAGCCATAGGGCGTGGTCTTGGTGCGTTTGCCCAACTCCGTGGTGGGCGAGGACTGGCCCTTGGTCAAGCCGTAGATGCGGTTGTTGAACAGGACGATGTTCAGGCCGATATTTCGGCGAATGGTGTGCAGAAAGTGGTTGCCGCCTATGCTCAGCGCGTCACCGTCGCCAGTAATCACCCACACTTCCAGGTCCGGATTGGCCAGCTTGACGCCACTGGCGACCGCCGGAGCCCGACCGTGGATACTATGGATGCCATAGGTGTCCATGTAATACGGGAAACGACTCGAGCAGCCGATACCGGAGACAAATACGACGTTTTCCTTGAGCACCTGGCGGTGGGCCAGCGCCTTCTGGATGGCGTTCAGAATCGAGAAGTCCCCACACCCGGGACACCAGCAGACTTCCTGATCGCTCTTGTAATCCTTGGCAATCAGCGGTTTGGCATGGCATGTAGTCACGACTGGTCGCCTCCCAGGATTTCTTCGATTTGGTCGAGGATCTCGCTGATCATGAACGGCTTACCACACACTTTGTGCAGCCCTTCGGCATTTACTAAGTACTTGGCCCGCAGCAGCATCTGCAACTGGCCCATGTTCAGCTCACACACCACGATCCGCTTGAAGCGTGGCAATATCTCGCCAATGTTGGCTGGCATGGGATTCATCCAGCGTAAGTGCATGTGCCCGACGCCGCGGCCGGCTTCATATGCGCGCTCCACCGCTCCCCGGACGGCGCCGTAGGTGCCGCCCCAGGACACCAGCAGCAACTCGCCCCGGTCCTGACCGTAGACGTCCTGATCTGGGATATCCCGGACAATGCCGGCGATCTTGCGGGCCCGGTACTCACTCATTAACTGGTGGTTTTCGGGATCGTAACTTATGGTACCCAGACCGTCGGCTTTCTCCAGGCCACCCACGCGGTGTTGCATGCCGGGAGTGCCGGGGATGGCCCAGGGGCGCGCGCCCACTTTATCACGTTGGTAGGGCAGGAAGCCCTCTGGCTCAGTCGGGTGCTCGATCGTGATGGGCTCCAGTTCATCTGACTCGGGTATCCGCCAGGGGGCCGCGCCCTGTCCCAGGTAGCCATCCGACAAGAGAAAGACCGGAGTCATATACTTGACGGCGATACGCACGGCCTCGATTGCTCGCCAGAAGCAATCAGCGGGCGACTGGGCCGCCAGTACGGGTGCCGGGCAGTCACCGTTGCGGCCAATCATGACCTGCCACAGATCGGATTGCTCAGTCTTCGTCGGCAGGCCGGTGCTGGGACCGCCCCGCTGCACATTTATGATAACCGAAGGCAGCTCGGTCATAACCGCCAGCCCCACGCCTTCCTGTTTCAGAGCCATACCCGGACCGCTGGTGCCGGTGACCGCGATGCAACCCGCGTACGCCGCGCCAATCACGGCGGCGTAGGCCGCGATCTCGTCTTCAGCCTGGAAAGTGCGGACGTCGAAATTCTTGTGCTTGGCCAACTCGTGCAGAATCTCACTGGCGGGCGTGATCGGGTAGCTGCCATAGAACAGCGGCTTATTTGCTAGCTTGGCCGCCGTGACCAGCCCCAGGGCGGTGGCTTCGTTGCCGGTCAGGTTGCGGTAGCGCCCCGGTGTGAGCTTCGCCCGCTTTATGCGGTAGCGAGTCGTAAAAATCTCGGCCGTATCACCATAGTTAAAGCCGGCCTTAAGTGCCTGGATATTGGCCTTGGCGACGGCCGGGATTCTGGCAAACTTGTTCTCAATCCAGCGCAAAGTGACATCCAAGGGGCGATCGTATAGCCAACATACCAGCCCGAGGGCGTAGAAGTTCTTGCAGCGGGCGGCGGCCTTTGGATTGAGCCCCGTATCTTTAACCGCCGCCAGGGTTTGCGACGTTATCGGAATCTTGAACGTGTGGTAGCGATTCAGATCGGCATCCTCAAGCGGATCGTGATCGTACTTGGCTTTTTGCAGGTTCTGAGGAGTGAACTCATCAGTGTTCACGATCAGCGCCCCACCCTCGGCCAGATCCTTGAGACTGACTTTCAGTGCCGCGGGATTCATGGCCACCAGGGCGTCGACCTCGTCACCGGGGGTATATACAGCCCGGCTGCCAAAGTTGATCTGAAAGCCGGAAACCCCGCCCAACGTTCCCGCTGGCGCCCGGATCTCGGCTGGAAAATCCGGGAAGGTGGCGACATCGTTGCCGAGTGCCGCACTGGCGTTGGTGAACTGGGTCCCAGCCAACTGCATCCCGTCGCCAGAATCGCCGGCAAAACGCACGACCGCCAACTCCAAATCCTCAATGGGTTTGGAGGGCTCGGGATTGGCTTGCGTATCCTCGGAAGTCGCTGTGCTCATGGGCTTAACTCGTTTTGCACAAATGACAGGTGTCGCCCGGTAGCGGCACGCGGTGATTTGCGGAGGGAGACAAGTGTAGCGGAATGGCCAGACATCGTGGCTTGGTTAACCTTGAAGCTCAGTATGAAACAAAGAACGTCATTGTACACTTTTCAAACGTCTTGATCCAGCATTCACCAAAAACAACCAACAATCGACTAATCATACCAGATCCCAGGATTGGCAGGTTATCAAACAAGCAAACGCCATGCCATCGGATGCCTTGCCACGTCTTACTGGTGATCCTAGACTCGGTGCACCAGTAAAGCGATCCAGACGTCCTGAATCGAGAATCGCCTTGACAGATGGGATCTACATCGGATTGGGCTCGAATCTCGGCTCCCGGGCTGAGCATATCTACTCAGCGCTGCGTGAGTTGGCCCAGGACGACACGATGTGTGTCAAGCGTTGTTCCCGCCTCCATGAAACCACGCCGGTGGGTGGACCACCCGATCAACCGCTTTATCTCAACGCGGTGGCGGAATTATCCAGCGAGCTATCGCCACACGATCTGCTGGCACATATGCAGGCCATCGAGGCCCAACACGGCCGAGTTCGAGCTGTTCGCAATGGTGCCCGCACCCTGGATCTGGACCTGTTGCTGTATGGGCAGCGTGTGATCGACGATGCGGACCTGGTCGTGCCCCATCCGCGCATGTGGGAGCGGCCCTTCGTCATGCAGCCCCTGGCGGAGATCTGCCCCCCCGAACGCCTGGCCATCCTCCAAAATCTCCGCCCACCCACACCGTAATGTCCACAGCCGACAGGGACGTCAGGCCGCCTCCTCGTTGCCTCGTTGCCTGTGCCCCCCCTCAACCCTTCGCATTCACCGCATACACCAACGACTCCAGCACTTCCCCCAATAGATCGTCGCGCGGATAGCCGTAACCGACGTTCTGACGGAATCCCTCGCCGAACGCACACCCGACCAATTCACCACGCCGTTGACCCCAGGCACGCATCGTGTCAATCCGGCGTTCGATCCGCTGGCAGTCAGTGGCGGCCTGTGAATGATTACCATCCACCGCCAGCGTGCGAGCCTTGATATCGATCGTGGTGGTGATATCGACGATGAGCTGGGCCTCGACTAGCCGCCCGAGAATGTCGATCAGTTCGTACGGGTCCAGGTAGTACAGGTGCGGCACGCGCCCGGTGGGTTCATCGGGCTCCGCCGCCTGCTGCGTCTGGTACTGTTCGAGCGGGGCGGTCAGGCAGGCTTGGCGGACGATGCGGCTGGTCTCCTCGCGGTCCGGCGTGGCGTCATGTGGACCGTGCGTGAACACCAGCGCGGGACGCACCCGTCGGATCAGGCCGCACGCCCGCCGGCATAGTTCGTCGCCGTAGACAATTTCGAACGGCGGGCATTCCAGGCAGCGGTATTCGATCTCGAGCGCGTGCCCGGACCGGGTCGCTTGCTTGTTCGGTTTCGCCGGCGACGGCAGGGCGATTTCCAAAGTCTGCTCCTCGGACACCATCGACGCGATAACGATCCGCCAGCAGCGCTGTTTCAGCAACGCCAACGTCCCCGCGCACAGCAACTCCGCATCCTCCGGATGATTAACAATCGCCAACGCGACAGGTTGTTCAACCAGTATGCTCATCCATCTACCCGGCGACGCCTATTATATCAGTAGCCGACACATAGGTTATCGGCATTATCTCCCAGTGCATACACAAGACGTAGCGGCCTGCGGCTCGCAGGCCGAGGGTGCCACTGCTGTGCCAGCAGTGTCTTTGCGGCCTTATTCCCGTAGCGGCCCACGCCCCCGCGCGGCCGCCCGTGCCTGTCCCGATCCATCGGGATGGCGGCCGATCCAATCTGAGCCCCAGGCGCCAGCGCGTGGGTTGCGTGAGGATCCCAGGATCCGAGGATTCAAGTGGCCAAGTGAGAGAGGATTCGAGATTCGGGATCACCACAAAATCACAAAGGCACGAATAAAGCTGAGAAACCCCCGTAGCGACCCGAGCTCCGCCTCGGTCGTCATATGTATCGGCCGTCCCAAATGCTCCGGCCCGCGTCTCGCAGGCCGTCGACATGTCTTATCCCCCCGCACTCTCCCCATTGCACCACCCCAACCCCCGCCTTACACTTTCCACAGGCTGTCAAACGACAACGACACCTGCAAAAACCCATCACCGGCGGGAGAGCGAACTATGCAACCAAACCCTGATAACCGGGACGAGCTCGTCCTCCACCCCATCGACGGGCTCTGATGCAATCCCGCACGGGAGGTTATTGTGCGGATCAGAATACCGAAATTCCACTTGTTATGCAGATCAAATTGATTATTGTTAGACCGAGAAAAGAATATGAAGAAACGTGCTCCACGAAATAGAACACTGACCTGCACAGAGGCGGAACTGGCATCGCTCTCAGCGAATTTGCTGCGACTAACGGAGCCTGTATGCCCAGAATTGCTAACTAATCGTATTGTTAACCAAGACCTTGACCATGCGATACCGTTTCTACCGACCAGATTCGTTGACCTCTTAATTCTAGATCCCCCTTACAACCTGACAAAGTACTACAACGGCCACGTATTCCACTCGCGTGAAGCGGAGGTCTACACCGCCTGGTTTGACCGAATACTCTCATCGCTACTCCCTCTGCTACGTCCCAAAGCGTCCCTTTACGTATGCAGCGACTGGAAGACCTCCAATCTTGTCTTTCCTGTACTGGACAGACATTTCCATGTTCGCAACAGAATCACTTGGGAAAGAGAAAAAGGGCGCGGTGCGAAGGCTAACTGGAAGAACAACACCGAGGACATCTGGTTCTGTACAGTCGGGGACTACTACTGTTTCAATGTTGACGATGTTAAGCTTAAAAGACGCGTCATCGCACCTTACCGATCTGAAGATGGAAAACCCAAAGATTGGGAAGAAGAAGATAATGGAAACTACAGGCTTACTTACCCGTCAAACCTCTGGTCTGATCTCACAATCCCCTTCTGGTCCATGCCGGAGAACACAGACCATCCTACTCAAAAGCCGGAGAAGCTGATAGCGAAGCTTGTTCTCGCAAGCTCGAATCCTGACGACTTCGTATTCGATCCGTTTCTTGGCAGTGGCACAACGGCAGTTGTCGCATGCAAACTTAACCGAAGATTCTGCGGAATTGAGCTAAACCGAGAATATTGTTGCTGGGCAGCAAAGCGCTTGATACAGGCTGAAACCGACAAAAGCATCCAAGGGTATGCGGATGGTGTGTTTTGGGAGAGAAACAGCCTGAATAGCCCCCCAAAACAGAAACAATCCAGAGCACTCCACGGAAATACCTTGGAGCTGTTCGATGAATGACGCCCTATACCGAGTTTTGAAATTGATTAAAGAGAATGATGGAATCAACAACAAGGCGCGATTAGCACGCATTGTGGCAGGTGCATTTCATCTAGTCAAAGATCGCTCAGTCTACTTCTGCGCCGACTTCGCCTTGCGATTCAGCTCATCAGCTAGTCGTAATTTTGGGAATACAGTTGTTTCTCTTTCCAGGCTCCATAAGTACGACGACCGGCCTTTCATCGTGTGTCTCGTAACTCCATCACAGAATCACTGCCTGATCGCAAACACGACTTTTCTGAAGAAAATAAGTCATAGCTCACAAGAACTCAGAGAGAACAACATCAGAGGTAGCTTTAACGGGTCTGACATTGTCCGAGAGTTTGAGGGAATCGGTAACATTGCCGCGAACATTGGCAGGCTTTACGCAATTCATGCAGAGATAGGATTTGATGGCAACCTAGCCCGACTCGTGGAGGCGACGAACAACATTTCCCCATCGGGAACCAAGTATGAGGTGAGCGAAAAGGCATTGGATGCAATTCTTGAGGCTCCAAGACGAGCGATGCGCTTTGTTGACGCAAAAGATTGTGTCGTGCTCAAGGCAGAACTGGATGCGCAGGTTGACAAGTTCAAAACAGAGATTTTACTAGCCGCGCTCATTGACAATGTCAATGTTCGTGGTCGGATTATCGAATATCTCATTGCTGGAGAGAATGAATCATTGCGGCAACAATTGGTCTCTGCTTTGAAGTCTGGGGATAGATGCATCCCCCAGTTCAAGACGGACAACACACTGGGTGACTACCACAAGCGTTTCGATGCATTCGATACTGAGACGGATGTAAAGACGAAGATCATGATCCTGAATTCAAATCCCAAAGCATACAACCTCGACAAAATGCTCGAGTATCTCACCGGGGATAGATCGGTATTCATGTTCTACTTTGTCGGCGTTGATCCCGGAAAGATCGTCAACACTGTGCTGATCTCAATGTTCCAGAGAGACCTGCTTCGCTCCACGGTTCTGCTTCGTCATTGGTCTGGCCGCAATTCACGGGGTGTGACGCAGTTTGAGGGCAAGACGATCAACGACCTGATAGTTACACCAGATGCAGCGATTGATGAATGCGAATCCGTCGAGTTTCTGAAACGGATCATAGCACTCTAGCTAGAAGGAGGATGGTTTAACAATCGGGTCGAGAGCTACAAAATGACCCCGCGCGTCCAAGGGTCATTCTGAGCCTCACGGGGGAAAACTCCCGGTGTCTGTAGGTCTCGCTAAGCGAGCTGTCTAGGTCGAGGATCAGGTTGTCCGGAAAGGGGATTGGTTAGCGCGATCGAGCTACATATCAAGGACTTTAGGCTCTTGTAGGGTGGATAGCACCGGGGTGCACGCGGGATCGCAAACCGCTACAAAGCCTATCAAATCCACACTAAAATACCCCCACCAGAACGCATGAAACCGAGCCACATGAAATCGCCCAACCTGTTTATCCTCGACGACACCCAACCACGGTATATGAATCCTGCTGTGCGGGAGAGTCTTGGGCAACGCGTGGAGTGGGCGCGGGAGGAACTCCAGCATTGTCGGGCGTGTCCGCGCGCCTGCAGTGTCGATCGTACCGCCGGCGAACTGGGCTATTGCGGCGTCGGGCGGCACGCGCGGTTCTGCTCCGCCGGGGCGCATATGGGCGAGGAGGATTGCCTGCGCGGCACGCGGGGGAGTGGGACGATATTCTTCGGCGGCTGCAATCTGCACTGCGTCTTCTGTCAGAACTGGGATATCTCGCAAAAGGGCGTCGGGCGTGACATGGATTGTGAACAGGTGGCGCGCCTCATGCTCGAACTGCAATCCGCCGGCTGCCACAACATCAACCTGGTCACGCCGGAGCACGTCGTACCGCAGGTAATCGAGGCCCTGGCCCTGGCCATTGAGGACGGGCTACGCCTGCCGGTGGTGTACAACACCAGCGCGTACGATTCGGTCGCGTCCCTGGCCCTGCTGGACGGCCTGATCGATATCTACATGCCGGATTTCAAATTCTGGCACTCCGCTACCGCCGCCCGCCTGTGCCACGCCGCCGATTACCCCGAAAAAGCCCGTGCGGCGATCGCCGCCATGCATAAACAGGTCGGCGACCTGCACACGACCAGCGCAGGCGTAGCCGTGCGCGGCCTGCTGATTCGCCACTTGGTAATGCCCGGCCTACTGGACGAATCGCGCGAAATCTTCCGCTGGCTGGCCGAATTGTCGCAGGACACCTTCGTGAACATCATGGACCAGTACCGGCCGGAGAACGAAGTCGGCCGGGCTGGCAAAGGGGATGATGCCACCGGCGTCCAGTTCGCCGACATCAATCGCCACCCAACCCGCGCCGAACTCCGCCAGGCATACGCCGACGCCCAAGCCGTGGGCTTGTGGCGTTTTGATGAACCGCGGGCGTTGCCCTGAGCGTTAATGTAGTGCGGCGTTGAGTGAAGCGGGGTGCCATGCCCAAGCTGTAAGCGCGGGCATGTGTTAACCGGCTCTTGAATCCTTGGCCCCTTGGATCCTGACCTCAACCCTCGCTTGCGCTTCGGGCTCGGATTAGGGTGCCAAGCTGAAAGCGCGGGCATGTGTTAACCGGCACTTGAATCCTTGGCCCCTTGGATCCTGACCTCAACCCTCGCTGGCGCTTCGGGCTCGGATTAGGGTGCCAAGCTGAAAGCGCGGGCATGCCACATGTTGACGGCCGACACGGAGGTCGGCCGCTACAAAGTGATTTGAAACCCGCCTACCGCGGCGAAATGCCCACCGGCGGGTATCAGTGTATAGTAATTGCCAGGAGTTGTTGATGAGTGCTCGTATTTGTTCGTGTATCCTGCTATTAACCGCCGGCCTGGTGATCGGTTCGGCGAGCGCGGACGACGCCGACCTGCGCGTGCTGTTGAATGGTGTCAGTGAAATCGCGGCGCCGGGTGTACCGGGTCCGCTGTGCGTCTTCGGCGACCAGGCATTCCCGGTTGCCGTGGGACGGAGCGGACAGGAGGTCAATGAGCCGGTCGTGGCCGCGGCACGGGTGGAGCATGGCCGCGTCGTGGCGTTTGGGCACGATGGCTATCTTGGCAGCGAAGCCCTTACGAAAGCGGACACCGGCCGGCTGGTAGTAAATTCCGTTTTATGGGCGGCCGGTCAACGCGGCGATCGGAAAGACGCCCTCCGCGTCGGCGTGCACAAGCATCCGGCCCTGGCGGCGCTGCTGTCAGTACACGGAGCCAAGGTCGAGCGGTTGAACGGAGAGCGCTGGACGCGAAACCTGAGCGAGTTCGACGTAATCTGTTGCAGCACGCACGTGCTATCCGAGACCGATATTGGTCGAGTCAAGCGGTATGTGCACGACGGTGGCGGCATGATTACTGCCGGCCTCGGTTGGGGTTGGCTACAGCTTAATCCGGACCGTGAGCTTGACGAGCACCCAGGGAACAAACTACTCACGACCAGCGGCATCATCTGGAATGACGGCTATCTGAAGAAGACTACCGAAGTGGGCTACGCCGTTAGCGCTGTGCCAAACGAATTGTGCCAGGCCTCACGAGCGGTGGCGGCGTTGGTCGCCGGCAAGTTACCCGAAGCCGACGCCACACAGGCATTGTGGACGGCGGTGCAAACCGCACGTTGTCTGCCGGCGGATGACACCCTGCTCCGGCCGCAACTGCGCAAATTGCAACGCGGCCGGCGCCAGCAGATCGTGCCCACAGTAGAAAAGCCCGTGACGATGAAGACCCCGCTGAAACGTCTGGCACTCACCTTGCAGCTTGACGAAGCCATGAAGCTGTCACCCCGGCGAGTACGCGCTCATCGGGCGGCGGATTCATTCCCGGGCAGTGTGCCCACCGGGGCCAGGAAAGTATCCCGGACCATCAACGTCGATACCAGTGTACCCGGCTGGCACGGCACCGGCTTGTACGCCATACCGGGCCGCCCCATCACAATCAAAGTACCGTCCAGAGTTTTTAAGCAGGATCAAGATGCCGCCGAACCACGCGATCCACTCCACGTTCGTATCGGCGCGCACCAGGATAAGCTATGGAGCCAGGACAAGTGGACGCGCTGTCCGGAAATCTCACGCCGGTTTGATTTGGATCAACCCAGTACGCTGGCGGCGAACGCGTTCGGCGGGCTGATCTACATCGAGGTCCCGCCCGCTTGCGATTTGGATGTCATCCCGGTTGATATCCGCGGCGTCGTCGAGGCCCCGCTCTTCGTCCTCGATCAGACCAAGCTGGAAGATTGGCGCGATGAGATCCGCGCGCGGCCGGGACCGTGGGCGGAACTGGCCTCCGACAAGATCATCGTGACCGTGCCGTCCGAGTCCATCCGCGACCTCGACGACCCGGCGACACTGCTGCGGCTGTGGGATGAAATCGCCGATGCCTGTGCCGAGCTGGCGGCCCAACCTTTGGAACGTACGCGGCCCGAACGGATTGTGGCGGATCGGCAAATCAGCGCTGGGTACATGCACGCGGGCTATCCGATCATGACCCATCTCGACGCCGTCGAAGTGATGACGGACGTTAAGCGTTTGCGGGAAGGGACCTGGGGGCTGTTTCACGAACTGGGACACAACCATCAATCCCCGGACTGGACCTTCGCCGGAGCGGGCGAGGTCACGGTGAACCTCTTTACGCTATATGTGTTTGAGAGCGTCTGTGGCAAGTACGAGGAAAGCCGGCCGGAACTCTTTGGCGACGCGCGTCAAAAGATGCTACGCGCGTACTTCGACGGCGGTGCTGACTTTGAAGTCTGGAAGAGCAAACCGTTCCTGGCCCTGTTGATGTACATGCAGATCAAGGAGGAATTCGGCTGGGACGTCTACCGGAGGGTTTTCGCCGAATACCGCCAGTTGCCGGCCGATAAGCGTCCGCAAAGCGATGACGAGAAACGCGATCAATGGATGATACGCATGTCCCAAACAATCGGTCGCAACCTGGGCCCCTTCTTCGAAGCCTGGGGCGTGCCGACTTCAAAAGCCGCCCGCGAGCAGGTAGCCGACCTGCCCGCCTGGATGCCCAAGGATTTCCCGCCGAAGTAAGCCATCTCGCATCCAATCCGAACGCGCCGCGCCGGCCAGCGCCTAACGTAGCGGCCGGGCTCCGTACCGGCCGTCCCAAAGCAATCCAGCCCGCAGCGCAAGCCAGCGCCTCCAATCAGAACCGCGAGCGTGAGCGACCGGCCAAATCAGAACCGTCCCAACAAATCGGGATCAGCGACCGGCCAAACCATCCAATCAGAACGCGTAGCGCGAGCAAGCACCCAATCTGCCCGCACCGCACAAACGTGTTTCATGTGAAACACGTTTGCGCTGGGAGGTTAGATAACAACGAAATCCTGTACGTCCACCGGTGGACTGCGCTGTCAAAATGTGCCAGATCAGCGCTCTGAGTTAGTTTTTACAACAATCATGCACAAAATCATCGCCCGCCTGATCAAATCCGTTCCCGAGCCGGAGATCCCGAAGTACGAATCCCCGCAACCGCCGGTGGCGGAGATTGTGGAGGAGGGGGAGGCGTAGGGCATGTCCTGGCCTGATCTGCAAGGGGGGGAATTTCGTTGCACCAACGACGATGCGTCAGTAAACTGAATTAATGCGTGTTTGTGGCACACAAAATGTACTCTCCATGTGAGTTAACCGGTATATAATGGGGATAGGGGTGGTAACACCCTTAATGTTTAACGACGTAACTCAGGAGGATCGTGCGATGATGTTGCGAATATCACTTATCGTGCTCAGCATGCTAATGGGCTGCTTTGGGTTGGTACAGGCAGACGAAGCTCCATATCTGGTCGCGGACATCGCGACCGTCGCTAATCCGGACTCGTCAGAGCCAGTCGGCTTTCTGGAAATTAACGGGCAGGTGTATTTCACGGCCTGGCACCCGGAGTTTGGCACGGAGCTTTGGATTACTGATGGGACGACGACGGGCACGCGGATGGTGAAGGACATTCGTCCCGGAATTACCACCGGGGCTAATTTCGTGAATTCACGCTTCTACGCCTATCACACTCGGTTTAATGGACTGTGTGTCTTCCGTGCGACTGATGATGATCATGGAACGGAGCTATGGCGCAGTGATGGCACTGATGCCGGGACATGCCTGATTGCTGATATCGCGATCGGCGCCGACAGCTCGTCACCACAACAGCTGGTGGTTGTTAGTGACGTACTGTTCTTTGCGGCCGATGACGGGATTAATGGCTCAGAGTTGTGGTGCACTGACGGCACCACTGAGGGCACGACTCTTGTTAAAGACATATATTCCGGGTTGAACGGATCGTCTCCCAAATCGCTCACCGCCGTGGGTAATATGCTGTTCTTTGTCGCAGATGACGGATTAAACGGTCCTGAGCTATGGGTTAGTGACGGCACAACTGCTGGAACCTTTATGGTCAAGGATATTCGCTCGGGCTCGGAGGGTGCTCTTACAGCCAGTACTCCAACACTGGCAAACATGAATGGTGTGTTATTCTGCTGCGCTGATGACGGTGAGCACGGACAGGAACTATGGCGCTCAGACGGCACTGAAACCGGGACGACTCTGGTGGCAGACATTAACACTGGGTCGAGTGGTTCACTGCCAACCCCGATGATCGCCATCGGCCAAGTATTATTCTTTCGTGCAAATGACGGTATCAGTGGATACGAACTGTGGAAGAGCGATGGTACGTCGGAGGGCACGATACTTGTGAAGGACTTGGATCTTGGAACTGGTAATGGACTTGCTTCGAATAGCTATTTAACTAACGCCGATGGCGTACTCTTCCTGGTTGGAGATGCCCCCCAAGGATCTGGGATTTGGAAAAGCGATGGCACAGAATCTGGAACTATCCTGGTGCGCGGTGGTTTCTATGGTGTTCAACCCCATGATCTGACATTTGCAAATGGCCTGGTATATTTTGTGGCCGAGGATGACAGCTTGGGTGAAGAAGTATGGCGCACGGATGGAACCATGGAAGGCACATTCGTGACACGTGATATTACTCCCGGCGATAACACGTCTTCCGGACCGAAAAATCTCGCTGCCGTAATGAATAGACTGTATTTCAGTGATCATGATGGCGTGCATGGCTATGAACTATGGTACAGCGATGGTACGGAAGCGGGCACGCAGATGATGGTCGATGTTGCACCGGCTTCGAACAGTGCCAACCCACAATATCTTACGAGCTATAACAACAAACTGTCCTTTGTCGCCACTGAACCAGCAACCGGCACAGAGCTATGGATCAGCGATGGCACGCTTGAGGGAACCAGGCTTACTCGTGACATACGTCCCGGACCTGATCCAATGGTTTACTCGTACTGGTTTTGCCCATTGTTGCTTACGGCAGTGGACGACACGTTGTTCTTTGTGGCGTCTGAGAGTGGCAATGTTTACGACAGAATGTTGTGGAAGAGCGATGGTGCGGAGGCGGGTACAGTATGCGTTCATGAAGTGCGTCCACAAATGTTAGTAGATGTCAATGGCCTACTATATTTCCAGGGAAATTGGGACCTGTGGCGCAGTGATGGTACTGAGCCTGGAACTTATCGTGTTTCGGACATAAGCGCCTGGTATTTGACCGAGGTAGGTGGCGTTTTATTCTTCGTGGGACGTGATACGGAACTCGGCAGCGAACTTTGGACCAGCAATGGTACGGAAGAAGGTACCCACGCCGTTGCTGATATCAATCCTGTTGGCGATTCGAATCCGTACTATATATGTGATGTAGATGGATTCGCCTACTTTCAAGCTGAAGATGGCTCTAACGGCATTGAACTGTGGAAAAGCAACGGCACAGAAGAAGGTACCCTACAGGTTAGCGATATCTGGCCTAACGTGGGATCATCTGAGCCGGACAATCTGGCGGCTATGAATGATACGCTGTTTTTTGTCGCCAATGATGGCGTTCACGGGCGCGAGCTGTGGTTCAGCGATGGCACTATCGCAGGGACTTACATGGTGAAAGACATCTACGAGGGTGTCGGAAGTTCCGGGCCAGAGTATCTGGCGAATATCGGTGAGCTCATGTTTTTCAGCGCGGTTGATGATGCACATGGCCGCGAGCTGTGGGTCTCAGATAGCACTCCCGACGGTACGCACCTGGTTAAGGACATATATCCTGGTCCCGAGGGATCAACGATATGGGAAGTGGTTGCGTATCATGACCGAGTATATTTCGCCGCCACCGATGGAGTATTCGGCGTTGAACTATGGTGCAGCGATGGGACCGAGGCTGGTACCTATCGTGTTTCGGATATCGCGCCCGGTCCGTTACACGCCTCGCCGCAGGAATTGGTGGTTAGCGGCGACCGGCTGTATTTCTCGGCCTATGAGGAGTCGATTGGCCGTGAACTGTGGGCTATTCAACGCCATTCACTCGGTGACTTGAACTGCGACGGCATCGTCAATGCTTACGACATCGATCCATTCATCTGCGCGCTCAGTCCCAATTGCGACTATGAGGCCACCTACCCGGACTGCGACCAGATGCTTGCTGACTGCAATGGTGATGGCAGTGTAAATGCCTACGACATTGACGAGTTCATCAGAATCGTTGGCGGCGGATAGTTGAATGTGGCAGATAACGAGTGGCGAGTTCAGATTGATGTCCGGGGCATGGTAACCGCCAAGATCCCGGCGCGCCAGGACAAAGGACGCGGAGGGGAAGGATTGAGGATCGGGGATTGAGGATTGAGTTACAAGAACGGTTACAACGCGCTAATCTGAACTCTTAACTCCGCATTCTTAACTCAACTCGCTACTCGTTACTCGTTACTCATAACCCACTCGCTTGCGCTCGGGGCTCGGATTGGGAAGGACGCGCTCGCGCTCTGAGTTGCTGCACTCATGTCTGCTCAGCACGCATTGATAACCGCAATAGAATCCCCCACAGGACGATCAACGCCGCCATTTGCGCGCCGGTGGCGCGGGCGGCGGGCCAGGCCAGGAGTATGGCCCCCGCCAGCCAAACCAGCAGGGCGCTCGCCGACCAAACATGGATGCGTCTGGTCCGACTCAGGTAACGCTCACCATGATCGGTGACCACCGCCAGCGGCCAGTACGCCCAGACGATATAGTGCGTCCACAGCAGGGGGGATGCGATCAGCATCAGGCAGGTCCACAGGCCGAATTGCGCCCGCACCACCCGGCCGTCGTCGATCGAGTCCGGCGGCCATTTCGGCGGACCACGCAAGGTGACGAACAGTGTTGCCCCGACTAACACCAGCATCACAGCCATGTACAACCACCAGATGGCGCGCGGTGGTAGTTCAGCAAAGTTGACGTAAATGGCATCCTCGACCTCGCCAGCGTTGGCGTCGATCCGCGTCAGCAGGTGCCGCAAGACGATTGGTAGTGAATTGTTGTTGTACTTGGCCTTGAGCGGTTTCTCGGCGTGGATGGTGCTGTATGCCGAATGATCGCGCATGGCCGTCTGACGGAATTGCCGGTGACGCGCGATGGTCTGCTCGGGTCCAATCGACAGCAGCGGCAAGCCAAATCCCAGGATCACGATCGTCGCCAGGCTGACGCCGGCCACGCGCCAGCGGCGGTTTAGCAGGAAAAAAACGATCAGAGCCGCCGGTAACACCTTAATCAGCACGGCCAGACCCAGCGGCACCCCGGCTTGCCACTCGTGGCCGCGCTCCACGAGAAACCAGGTCGCGATAATCAGGAACAGCACCAGAATGTTTACCGTCGCCAGCACGCTGCTGGAGACGACATAGGCGAGTATCAAACCCAGTGTGATCAACAGTGCCCGCCGCGGCTTGGCACCTAGCTTGTTATTCAGCAGCATCTCGACCATTGTTATGGTCAGACCAAGCAAGCCCAGCGACATCAACGTGAAGAGCACGATGGCCACGCGCAGCGGCAGAAAACTCCAGGGTGTCATGAAGATCGCGAAGAACGGCAAATAGTTATGTACGCCATGCTCCTCGGTGATCTGCCCGGTTTTCTGAAAATGGACGGCGGTTTGCCAGTAATCGCGAAAATCGGTTGTGCCCTCAGCCCGCTTCGCCACGATCACGCACATCACCACCACGAACACCGCGCCGGCGATGAGTAGCGGCTGCCAGCCGGCCAGCCAGCGTTGTGGTTTAGGATCAGCCGGAGCGATCATGGTTGCTTGCGTCCAGAGAGCATGTAGTGGTACAAACGCCACAAGTGCCGCAGGTAGCGAAACTGCTCGGCCAGATTTAGCTTCGTCTGACCGGCCGCGCGGTCGGCGAATGAAATGGGCACTTCGACCACGTGCTTCCACCGGTGGCGCACGATCAGTTCCAAGGCGATCTTGTAGCCGATGGGGTGTAAGTTATCCAAAGTCAGCTCATTCCGCCGGACAGCGAAGAAACCCGCCATCATGTCGCGCACATTGGTCAGCGGCCGCGCCAGCATCCGGGCCGCCCAACTATTGAGTTGCCGATGCCAGGGCCAGTCCGAATCAACCTGTCCGCCCGGTACGAAGCGGCTGCCGATCGCCATGTTGACATCCGGATCATCCAGCGCCGCCAGGAGAGCCGGAATAGCCTCGGGCGGGTGTGACAAGTCCGCGTCCATCGAAACGATCAATTCACCCCGCGCGGCACGCAGTCCCGCGATCACGGCGGTCGCCAGCCCGCGCTCGTCACGACGAACCAGGCAACGAATCGGGTATTCACGCGCGAGCTCGTCGACCAACTCGGCCGTACCGTCCGGCGAATCGTCATCCACAACCAGAAGTTCGCAGTTATCCGTGGTCAGTACGCTGAAAACCCGCTGGGCGAGCGGCCCCAGATTCTCGCGCTCGTTATAAGTTGGAACAACGACCGTCGTGGATAGCGGCGGGTGATACATGTTTAACTGCGTGCCGGCCGTGGTTTGTTCTCAATTTGCAATTGCATAGCGCACTATGCAGAAAATCGCCTTCAGACCGTCGCGCCAGGTGATCTTCTTACCTTCGCCGTACGAGCGGCCGGCGTAACTGATCCCGACCTCGAAGACGCGCCAGCCGCCGCGCGCCACCTTGGCGGTTACCTCGGGCTCGACGCCAAAGCGGTTCGACTTGAGGGTAATACTCTTGATCACTTCGGCCTTGAAGACCTTATAGCAAGTTTCCATATCGGTCAGATACAGATTGGTGAACATGT
Organism: Planctomycetota bacterium; assembly: GCA_043820985.1. Lineage (GTDB taxonomy): Bacteria > Planctomycetota > Phycisphaerae > UBA1845 > Fen-1342 > JAAYXS01. Next base: position 23,139 of record JBDRDH010000123.1, on the reverse strand, counting down.
TGGACAGCAGGGTCAGGATCTTGTTTCCCATGGTGTGCCAGTAGAACATGACCCGGTGCGCGTCGCCGGTCAGATAGCGCGAGCCATAAACGACGTCGGCCCGGTCGTCGATGATGGGTTGTACCAGCTTGGGATAGTCGGCCGGGTCGTATTCGAGATCGGCGTCCTGGACCAAAATGATATCGCCGGTGGCTTCACGATAGCCGGTCCGCAGAGCGGCGCCCTTGCCCTGGTTGCGCTTGTGCTTCACCAACTTGATATTGGCGTTGGGAAACTCCTGGGGCAGGCGTGGATACAGATCCGGCGTGCCATCGGTCGAACAGTCGTCTACCAGTACGATTTCACGCTCCAACTCAACCGGAGAATCCAGCACCTTCCGAATGATCGTGAACAGAGTGTCTTTTTCGTTGTACACGGGTATGACGATGGACAGCAGCATGTTTCCTAAAAGCTCCTTGAACGGGGCATCAGGCTGGCGCGATCAGCAGGGGATACAGTCCGGCATCGCGCGACGATACCGCGGCCCGAATCTGTGAACGTAGCATCTGGATCGGCAAACGCCACAATCGGCGTGCCAGTGGCGAGACACTCTCCAGCCCCGGATCGCGCTCGGCGAAGGCGTCCAGCAGAATCCGCTCCTTGGGCCGACGGTCGAATTCGGGCCGCCGAAATTCCTCCCAGGTCTTCAATAGCACCGGGAGCAGGTCCTGGCCATGCGCGCCGATCCAGTTCAAGCCGGCGAATACCAGCAGGGCGGCGGATTCGAACTGCGGCTCGGCATGATGGGCGATCATCATATGGCGGACCGCCAGCGCCGTGCGGCCACGGTCAAAACACTGGCAAGCCAGCAGGTAACGAGTCGCCGGACAGCGCGGTTCCTCCAGCAGCCGCTGCTCCAATTGCGCGGCCAGACGGTCCGCTGGACAACGGGTGTATGTCATGAGAATCTGCGCCAGATGGTGACGTCTCATCCGCGGCCTCTGCAATATCCCGGAACGGGCCTTACCACTATGAATTACGCTACTTGCACATTCGTCCGCCGTCAACTGGATTGACGTATCCCCCTAAGCGGGCGGTCGCGGATATACTTCCACAAGAACAGCAGACACGGATGGTCCGTGACCAGTCCATTGTTACACTGGTGAAGAACAAATTGCCCCCACAGCCGCAACATAACGAGGTACACGACGGCAACCAGCCCGAACTGGCTGTCTGGGAATTTGCCGGTCTGTTCGTAACCTACTGGTGCAACGCCAGGTGCGCCTTTTGTTATGTTTACAGTGGCCCACAGCACGCCGGCGACATGGATGTGGCCACCGCCGTGCGGCTTTGGCAGAGCCTGGATGCACTTGCCGCCAGCCACGGCCTGCGGATGCGCATTCACTTGGCGGGTGGCGAACCGTTTCGCGATTGGCCCCGACTGGCGGGCATTGTCCGCGCCGCCCGTGACGCCCACCTGTCACCCCTGGAAAAAATCGAGACCAACGCCTTCTGGGCCACCGACGACAACCTGACCCGCAACCGCCTCGAATTGCTCGATGCCCTGGGCATGGAAAAGCTGGTAATCAGCACGGACATCTATCACCAGGAATATATTCCGTTCGAGCGCGTGGAGCGCTGTGTCCGGATCGCCCGCCAGGTCCTGGGGCGTAGCCGGGTGCGCGTGCGCTGGTGGGACTTTTTCCACCAACCGGTCGATCCACGTCGGCTGAGTCCTGATCAACTCCAACAAGCCCGGATTGAAGCTATCCAACGCCATAGGGAACGCCTGAGCGGACGGGCGGCAGTGTGCCTAGCCAGTCTCCTGCCACGTTATCCCGCCCGCCATTTCGCGCACGATAACTGCCAGAAAGCCGTACTGGGTAGCCGACACGTGCACATCGATGCCTACGGCAACATTTTCCCCGGCGTATGTAGCGGAATCGTACTGGGGTGTGCCCACGAACGCACCGTGGAGGAAATCTGGCAGGATTTTGCCGCCAACTGGTGTGAGCACCCCGTGGTAGAGCCGCTCGTCACCGGTGGTAGTTATGAGCTGATGCAACGTGCCGCTGAATTCGGATACCAGGAATCACCCACCGGCTACGCCGACAAATGTCATTTATGCACGCACGTGCGCCAGTACCTCCACAACCTAAACATCTGGCCCGAACACATCGCCCCCGCCGAGTGCTACCAGACACACTGAATTAGTATTCCAGATAATGCACAATTCCGTAGCGGCCGACGTCTCGTCGCCCCGTAGCTTTCTGGTGGCTTGCAAAACAATAAATACGTAGCGACCGGGCTCCACCCCGGTCGAGACGTTAGGGCAATTCCTGGGGCACCATGCTGCATTATTGACGGATTGGACCGGTTGGCCTAGCGTTTATTTATGGCCAGGCTGGCACGAGTCGTGGTTGAGGGATGTCCAAGTATCTTACGTGTCCTGAGCCCGAGGAAACGTGGCCCACAGCCGATGTCGTGTGGGAATTAAATATGGTGTCCCCGAAATTGGTCGCCGCCATTAATCTGACGGGTAGACCTCATCCTGCAACAGGAGGAACATCAGTGCACATACGCACTATGACAGCCCTAGCAATTATGGCGACCTGGTCAATCTTGCTATGTCTATCCCTCGCTGGGTGTTCACGCCCGCAACCCACGTCGCAGCCCGCGGCGAATAACGTCTATTTGCAGATTGTCACTGTGAGCTTGACACAGGATAGTATTCATAGCGTCGCGGTAGCAGATCAGGAAGACCGTACGTTCTATCGTACGCCAACAGCCGCGCTTGATCTTGGGGACTGCAGCTATGAGTTAGCGAGAGTGATGGAATGGAGACCCGGTTGGGTTGTTGGGGTGCCCGTTCGGAAGAAGATGATAATACAGATCAACAAGTGGGGATGTGAACGCGTCGGAATGACTGTAGCGATAATACTCGATGGAATAGTCATACAGCATGATCGGATACCAGACGAGTGGACATGCACATTCCTATATGTGGGGCCATTTGACTCAATCGAGCGTGCCAAGGAGGTGGCACGACGAATTCAGGCGGGAGGCCTATCAGACGAGGGCGAAGAGAAATGAAGGGCGTAGGCACAGTCATTGCGAGGCACCACGCATGAAGACGAAGCACGTTGTATATCTGTTGGTAGTACCGGTATGTGTCGGTGTCTTGGGTTATCTTCTCTGGCCGAGGATTATGACGTGGTCGCTGGCAAACCAGCAGAACAGCTATCGCGGCATCGCTGCTAGACAGACACTCTTCGCAGTTGGCATGGCAGCAATGAAGTATGAACAGTGCTTCTCCGAGCCGCCAAGTGGAATTGGTGATCTGATCAAAAGCAATCTGCTTATCACGGCAGCAGATGACTTTGATTGGGATGTTCCAGATGTAGGGTGGGTGCACGGTGGCTATGCAAAACGTGTGGAGTTCTGTTTTCCAGAACCCAACGAGCTAGCGCACGCACCGGAAGATGAGGTCCCCAGGGCGTATGTGCGACTGGAGGTCACGAAGGAGATACAGGCTCTGCACAAGGTTCAAACGCGCTTGGCAAACATGCGAGATGGGTTTCGTCGGAAAGGCACCACGGGTGAACCAGATTGGGACCGTTGGTTGAAGGACTGTGTTGGTATTGAATCGCCGATAGAATCGAACGATCCGAGCTCCCAACCACATACAGACCGCCTGCCATGACGGGTGCAAAAGGGTGAAATACCATTAGTTTGGCCTTCTACCGAACAGCGGGGGCGGCGTTCGGCGGGGGAGGTAACGAGCATCTGAGCATCTGGACGTACAACGACCGCCACGAGCAGACTGGCTCGGCCCGCTACGCCGATTGACTCCAAAGCCGTTTGCGTCGATGTTGTGCACTTCATGGCTGACGCGCTACCTCAAAAACATGATCCAACCGAACCGACTGCCGGCTGGTTGCGGTGTCTGCCGGTGCTGGTACTGGCAGTCATCGCGCTAGGTGCAGTGACGGTTGTGGCTCACGCCGCGCCAGTGGTGCTGTTGACTGATGGCGTATACGTCGTGGCGTTACTGCTATCCGCCGCCGGCTGGGGTGGCTGGCTGGTTGTGTGGCTGGGTTTGGGGCATCGATCGGCGCTGCAGCAATGCTGCCTGGCGTTGGCGTTGGGATTGGGCCTGCTGGGAATCGTGACGCAGGTGCTTGGATTGGTGGGGGGGTTAAGCCAAGTGCTGGCCTGGATACTGTTGGCCATCGGCGGCGTACTGGGGCTGGCTCGGCTATATAGCGCTCAGACAACCACCCCAAGTGCGAAAGATAGTGTAGCGGCCGGCGGCTCGCCGGCCGAGGGGGCTCGTAGACGAGATTCTAAAAAAACGGCCAGCGAGCCGCAGGCCGCTACAAAAAAACAAGCCGGTCGTACTCGCACCAATGATCTGAACGTGGACAAATCTGGAACTAAAGTTTCAATCACCCTCTCAAGAGCAGCTATTGTCTTGCGCTGCGCGGGCTTGTTACCCCTGGCGATTCCGCTGGCGGTCATGGTGCTGGGGGCACTGCTTCCGCCGGGCGTTATCTGGCTGGGTGAGGCGCGCGGCTATGACGTTCTGGAATACCATCTCCAGGCACCGCGGGAATACTTCGAGCAGGGGGCGATTCACTTCCTCCCGCACAACGTCTACGCCGCGTTTCCCCAACAGGTTGAATCCCTCAATCTACTCCTGATGTACCTGATCGGGGACGCACATGCGGCGGCCATCCCCGCCCAGTTGCTGCACGCCGCGTTGGGTGTGCTGACAATTATCGCCCTGGCGGCGTGGACGACTCCCGGCTGGCGACGCTTCCTGGTGACGCTGGTGGCCGGAGTGGTACCGTGGATGGCGTACCTCGGCTGCCTGGCTTACGTTGAGTTGGGGATGCTTTTCTTCACCGCGGTGGCGGCGGGTTTGGTTTTGGATCACTTCCGACCTGGCACACGCGTCGATTGGCGTTGGGCCCTGGCAGCAGGCTTGTGTGCCGGCCTGGCTTGCGGTTGTAAATACACGGCGATCGCATTGGTAGCGATTGCGCTGGGCTGTTCATGGCTGTTGCTCTCGCGTGGATCCTGGGTTGTGCGTATACGACAGGTCGGCCTGTTTACAATCGGCGCACTGCTGACGTTCAGCCCCTGGCTAATCCGAAACACTGTATTGGGGGGGAATCCAGTCTATCCCTTCGCATATGAATGGTTCGGCGGCAAGGCATGGAGCACAGAACAGGCGGAACAATGGGCACGGGGCCATCGCGTGCCGGAGGAGCATAATTCAGTCGCCGGCCGTGCGTACCTGACCTGGAGCGAGCTGATCAAGTCGCCAATGTATGGCGGCGTGATATGGGTGCTGGCACTGGCGGGGGTCGTCATATGGCCCGGTCGGCGGGCGTGGCTGCTGGTGTTGTGGCTGGGACTCATATTGGCCGTGTGGATCTGTTGCACACACATGCCAGGACGCTTCGCGCTCGTGGCGTTGGTCCCAGCGGTGCTATTGGCGGGTGGAGCGTCCGATAACTCGGGTGGCCGGCATCTTCATAAAATTAGATCAGCATTGCTGTGCCTGGCAATCGCCGGGGCCATATATGGCAGCGTGACACTGATTCGCTTGTGGCGCGGCGGGGATGCCTGGTGGCGCGGCAATACAGGAGTCAGCCTGGTGGAAATGCTGGGTTTGCCGGAGTACTTTGTAAAGGCCAATCTAATCAACAGAACCGCTACCAACCAGCACGATTATGTCTGGATGGTCGGCGACGCCCGGGCGTTCTACATCCAGCCACACATGCACTACACGGTGCCCTTCAGCCGCGACCCGTGGATCGAACAGGCGGAATCCGGGGCCAGTCCACAGGAATGTATTGCCTGGCTGCGTACCCAAGATGTAACGCATGTGGTATTTTCCTGGTCTGAAATTCGCCGGCTGCGGACGAGTTACGGATTTTCGCCGGCGGTGACGCACGAATGGGTTGCTGAGCTGTCGGCTTGTGGCTTACGCCGCGTGGCGGAAATTCCCGGCCGCGACGGCCCCGACGTGGAGATATTCGAAATTGTGAGGGAGTGACACGGATGTACGACAACAAGGTCGGCGGCTGGACGTGGGTAGCGCGGAGGGGCCAGGAGTGAAATCGGGCCGCGCGCGTTGGATACTAACGTCGCTACGCTACGGACTATGCGTCGCCGCGATCTGGTATCTCATAATGGTTGTTCCGTGGAATGACCACGTCACGTTAAGTGACACGGCAAAGACACGTGTGCGGTTGATCGAGCAGCGGGGGGATGAATACGTCATATTCAGAGACGGACGCCAGGAGGTTATTCCCGCTTCCGGTGTGTTTCAAATTGAAGATGGCGATCACCTGCTACCACAGATCGAGTTAGGTATTCCCAGCGTTGTAAAGGGCACCGACAAGCTCTGGGCGATTTGGGCACTCCTGTTGTTCGTGCCAGTACCAATATTAGCCGCCATCCGTCTGGTGTGGATGCTGCGGATCCAGGAAGTGCATCTCTCGCTCTGGCAATCGATCAAGCTGACCTTCGCGGGTAATTTCTTCAACTTCGCCCTGCCGGGCATGACCGGGGGCGATCTGATCAAGGCCTATTACATTACGCGCTTCACCCACCGTAAAACCGAAGCGGTCACGACGGTCTTTCTCGATCGCGTGGTCGGGCTTTCGAGCCTGGTGTTGATGGCCGGGGCCATGATCTTCCTGACGCGCGATCCATCGCAATTTGGGCAGATGGTCATACTGCTGGGCGTGGTCTTCGGCGGGCTGGCTGTCGCGGGAGTGCTGGTTTTCAGCCAGCGAGTTCGGCGGATTCTGCGGCTGGGTCGCCTGATCGATCTGCTGCCGATGAGTGACCAGTTGCACCGTATAGGAGGTGCCACACTGGCAGTGCGTCACAACAAGGCCCTCGTGACGCTGTCGTTGTTGGTCACTTTTTTATTACAAACCATCGTGATCATCAGTGCTTCGGTCATGGCGATGAAGGCGTTGGGCATGGAGGGGCGCTTTACGCACTATTTCATATATATCGCCATCGGCTTCCTGATTTCCGCCGTGCCGATCTCACCGCCGCAGGCGTTTGGCGTGATGGAGTTTTTCTACATCCAGTTCTTCACCTACGGCGGCCAGAACTCCGCTTCGCAAGCGGTCGCACTGGCCCTGGCGGTACGGCTGATCCAGTTATTCTGGTCGTTACCGGGTGTGCTGGTGCCGTTATTAGGTGCGCATTTGCCGGCGCGGGCCGAACTGGAAGCGCTCGAAAAGAATAATGGTGATGCAACCACGCCAGCGGGAAACGGGGAGCATAACTCCAACGAACCACAACCGGCGGCCTCGGGGCAATGAGTATCTCTGTGGGTGACAAGTCTACCAGGCGCGGAATAATTCTTCGCAATGGGCTGCCCGTATTACTACTGGCATTAGTGGTTTTCTTCCTGCACTTTCAGTCCCTGCACTATGGCTTGTTCATGGACGACCACGCGCACTTCCGACAATTGCAGGAATGCGACTGGTCGCTGTCTGGCCTGACCGGGGCGTGCCGGTTGGAACTGGTCGGCGGCGTGGCTGGCCTGTGGTTCATGCCGGACTGCACTTTACGGTTTTTCCGCCCTATTGCGTTTGGACTGATGAAGCTGACCTATACGCTCGGCGGCTGGGATCCCCTGGTCATGCACGTCGCCTCGCTGTGTTGGCACGTTCTGACCTGCACGCTGCTGATGTACCTACTCCGTCGCCTGGGCGGATCGCCGTGGCTTTCGTGGGCGGTGGCCGTACTTTTTGCCGCACATCCCGGGCACGTGGCTACCGTGGAGTGGATTGCTTGCCAGACCGAGCTGATGGTGACGGCATTCCTACTGGCGGCGACATTGTGCTACCTGCGCTTTCGCGACGGGAATTCAACTGTGGGACCGGTTTCCAACCGGTCAGGTGGTGTGGGACCGGTTTCCAACTGGTCAGGTGGTGTGGGACCGGTTTCCAACTGGTCAGGTGGTGTGGGACCGGTTTCCAACTGGTCAGGTGGTGTGGGACCGGTTTCCAACCGGTCAATTGAATCGAGCAACCAAAAGTCTCGCAACGGTAGTGCAACCAATTTCTCCGGCCACGGCAGCCTGTGGTGGGCCATCGGCTGTGTGTTGTGCTATGCCCTGGCACTGGGTTGCCGCGAAAATGCCCTCATGTTCCCTTTGGTACTGCTAGGGATTGAGTATCTGTTATGGCACCAGAAGCGCATACGGGCATACCTCGTATGGGGTGGGCTGGTGGTCGTAGCGCTGGGATACTTAATCGTACGCAATCATTATCTGGACGGCGCGGCTCTGCCGCCGAAACCGTACGTCATCCCGCCGGGCGATCCGGACTTCCTGCGTTTTATCTTTGACAAGGCGTGTTACTATCTATTGGGTGAGTTTCTGCTGGCACCGTGCATCCCGTTCGCCGGTATGGATTATCTTCGTGGGCAACCGGTGCTCTTTTACAGCCTGTCCGCGTTAGTGATTTTGATTATTCTGGTTTTGAGTGCATGCTTCTGGCGTCGCCGACCGGGCTTGTTGGGACCCGCCTGGCTGCTGGGTTTCATGGCCCCTTTGCTGCCGGTGTTTACTTCCCCACACCATCTTTACTTGCCCGGTATTGGCTGGGCGATCATCGGACTGCAATTCTTTCGGGGCTTGGGAGGGAATCAGAAATCCCGGCATGCTCTACTCCACGTAACGATGTGGTTGATCCTGATTGTAATGGGCATCGGTTTTGGCGTCGCGACGTTGGTTTTTGGCAGAGTACTGGGTATAGCTCACCAGGTCGAAGACCAGGTAGCGCAAGAGGTGGTATCCGCCCCGCGTGGATTGAATGATGGTGACACACTTTACATCGCGAACTTGCCGTTGATTGCCCACTATGTCGGTCTGAATGTAGAGCGTCGCACCGGTTTGCGCGATCTTAATGTGCAGGTTTTGACCTGGTCACCCCGTGTGTTGGGTCTGGCGGCGAATAAATACATAGCCAGCGAGATTAGCTGGATCGATGAACGCACTATTGACATCCGTGTTATCGGGGATCGTTATTTCAGCGGTTCGCTGGGGCGCATGGCGCGCGAGAGCCTCACAACCAGCGGCGTAGCGCCTGGTAGCTGGCCGACCGCTGGTGAGGGCTTTACTGTCGAAGTGCTCGAGCAGGAAAATGGAGAAATCTCGGCATTACGATTCAGGTTTGACCAGCCGCTGACAGCGCCGGGTGTACACTTGTTCTGGGGCTCGCGGCTGCGTTGGGCCAATGAATTGAGACCGGTTCTGGAACCATGACGGATACCAATAAGCTGCCATCCAGGCGACCAGTGGAACTCATCCCCAGTCAAACCAAGGATGGGCAGATTGCGTTTCTGGTACGTGATCCGATGCAAATCTCTCCCCGGCCCTTGGTTACCTCCTGGGCCGGCTACTTCGTTATTATGCACCTCGATGGGGACCATAGTGTGCGGGACATCCAGGAGGCGTTTCGCGAACATGTTGGCCAGACCATTCCAGAGGGTGAGATTCTGCGGATGGTGGGAGTATTAGACCACTATCTAATGCTGGAGACCGAGAAATTCGAGCAAGCCTATAGTGTCCAGCGCGCGGCGTACATGGCCGAGTCTGCCCGTGACAATCGCGAGCAATGGCCGTCGGCAGACGCTCTTCAACATGAGATCGAGCAGATTTTGGCTGAGGCCGCGTCGGAACCGCTCTCGGGGGTAGCTGGCATCATTGCACCACATCTGGATTACCGCCGCGGCAAACCCTGTTACAGAGCGGCATATGCAACGTTGGCAAACCTTGAGCCGGCAGATCGTTACATTATCCTGGGAACTAATCATGCCGGCCGCTCACAGTCATTGGTTGCCAGCACCAGGGATTGGCAGACACCGCTCGGTTTGGTACCGACCGACCGTACTTTCATAGAGCGTCTCGAACACCGCCTGGGTGGTGGTCTCTGTGAGTATGAGTTTGACCACTACCACGAACACTCGATTGATTTGCAGGTACATCTCTTGCAGGTCTTGGGAACTCGGGCTGGGGGTAAGGCCTTCACGATTGTGCCTGTGCTCTGTAGCGATATTACCGGTCTGCCTGGGACCGCTCCCGAAGAATCCGGAATCAAGGAAGCCGACCGATTCGCGGCCGCCCTGGCCCACGAGATTGCTGCTGATGATGCCTCGACCGTGGTTATAGCCAGCGCGGACCTTAGCCATATTGGCCTGCCCTTCGGGGAGGAAGAGCCGTCAACGCCGGCTTTTCTAAAAGAGGTGGCTACACATGACCAGATCCTTCTGGAGAGTATCGAGGCGAATAATCCGGATAAGTTCGTGGACCAATTGCGCGTAACCCTCAATCAAAGCAGAGTTTGCAGCTCTGGTTGTCTTTATGCCATTCGCCGGACACTGGCGGAATGCGAGTGTCGGGTATTGCAGTACCACCAGGCCCTGGATCCTGAAACTGATACAAACGTCACATGCGCGGCGGCGGTGTTTCTCATGAGGCAATAAAAACGGGCCACCAACGTGCGTGAAGCAACATTGAGTGGCCCATGCGCTGGGATGGGCTTTTGAAGCGTTCTATTATGTTGAACACTTTGGCGGGCCAAAGGTGTCATGAAAAAGAACTAAAGCCAGGCATATTCACTCGCTTTAGTTCTGGGACGTTAAACAAGACTATTTTGACGGTTTGGAGCAGATCCCGAGCTTCAACCGCGCGCGTGCCGGCCCCAATGTCCGTGACCAGAGGCTATGCTCATGCGGTGGAATTTCTGGACACACTTGGCCAGACGCTGTAGCACTAGTCGCCCATCGATGGTCAACTCCAGGCCGATGAATTGCAGGGCCGCGTTAAATTGCCCTAACTCATCATGCCGGGCACCGCGATAATAGGCATCAAGCATGACCGCGGGTTTTCCATCGGCGAGCTGCGTTTCGAAGCCTACTATGTCATTATCGTTCCAGGGAGTTGGAGTGGCTTCATGCATGCGTACCAAAGCGCCGCCACAGGAAACGTCCGCCAGGGTGCCGCTGGTTATCTGGAGTGTGCTGTTTTGGACCGTGGTTCGAGCCGGAAGTCCACCACTCCAGATATTGGCAATGAGGTTCAGGCTCTCGGGGACCGGTGTGCGGTAATATGAGCGCCGCTGCAATTCGGTCATGCTCTCGGGCCAGCGATAGCGGATCGCGGGGACGGTAGTGCGGTTATCCAGAACGAAATGACCCCGGGCCTCGACGACGGTGGCGAAGAGGACTTTACGGCTGTGATGCCGAAAGCTGACGCCCACGAATTGGCCCGGTGTTAACTCGGGCAAATCATCGCCATTAGGTGATAGATAATCGAGGACAAAGAAATGCCCGCTTGAATCACGTTCCAGGAAACGCGACTTGAACGTCTGCCAGTTGTTATCGTTCTGGAGCGTGAGTACCGCCAGCGCATGTTCCTGGACGGCCTCGTCGAAAATGGCGGCAGTGTCCTGCTCGGTTATGACACGTTTTGGTTTCATGCTTGATCGTCCGTCTGAGAAGAGCCCAGATAGTTTTGTGTGAGTGTGGACTGCAGGCGCGCCAGGGCGATGCCAGCCGTCTCGTTATCGTCGGGAATAAAGAATTCGAGTCCGATGTTTAGAAACTCACCATTACTGGTGGGAGTTTTGACACAGACGATAGCCATCAGATCAAATGGTGGGCCACAATTGGGGAACTGGAAGCGCAGGGGGATCTCATCCTCGATCAGCAATAGCTGTTCGAGCCCTTCGCGGGGCATCCGGCAGGACAAACCCGCCAGACCGATGTTGTTAAGCGTACCGATGAAGGGATCAGCAGCGCCGGGCGCCCAAAGCTGGACGACAATCGAATGCTCGGATGTTCGGCGATCAAAACGCCGCCGATTGCAGACCTGGGCCACATCGGGGACCGCCAGGAGCAAGGTTCGTGGGGTGGTATCTTCGGTGGCGTCGACGATACATGACGAGAATAAATACAGGTTTCCTGATAGGACAATCTTGATCTCACAGAATGATCCAATCAGTGGGGCTAGCGTATTACCGCCCCCCTCGTCCTGTAGTGCGACGTGCAGCATATCATCCTGATGTTTCACCAGATTGCCGGTGAACGAGCCGGCATTGGAACGCAGTTCGATATCCATCTTGCCGTTGTTGCGCAAGGCCTGCTCGATCACGCGTTTAGCCTGTCGGTGAGTCAAATCGATGGTTGCCAGCATGTGCTAACTCCGAGTGTTCAACTGGGCGCAATCAGTAACCGCGGCAGCCGAGTGCTGCCGGGCAATAAAATCTTCAACCTGTTCCAGGCATACGCCGATCAGGCCCGGATCATCACATCCACAGAAAACCCACCCCGTGGCCCGCTGGTTCTGGTATGCCAATCTGACAAAACCGCTAGCTGGTTGCTGGTTGTTGGGCAGGTGCAATTCGGCCCAGTAACAATCATCTGGTACCGACTGGTCAGCGAAGTTGGCATCGAGAATAGCACCGAAGCCACCACTGGAGATATCAGATAAGTGCACTTTCAGTGAAATGTCAGGGTCACTGACGCCGGTTAAATGCGCCGCAATCCGCTGGTCTGGTGCCAGGGTGGCACGAACCTCACACCGCGGTCGGCGCTGTTCCAGCGACAGGGGCAGACTCAGTTGCAGCAAATGTTGCTCATTATCCGAGTTGGACCGCGGAGCACATATGCCACGAATATTAGTGCTGAAGTTGTAAAAAACGCCATGGTATTCAAACAGGACGAGGACCGGGGCGCCATCGGGGATGTACCACGCGAAAGGATCCCGCGGCGCCGTAATGAAGAGGCGACGACCGCGTAAGGCTACCAGGTGGGAATCATATCCGGACTCCGGGGCCCCTGGTTGGCGTAACAGGATGCGCGCGGCGACCCGCTGCTGACAACACCGGGCTAGCAGCCTGAGCTGAGACTTGCGAAAAATGATAGACGAACCAGCCATGCGAACTCCTTTGGTTAGCATGATCTGTGTGGTATTCGACCAGCCCCCCAACTCTCTTCAGGCTCATGCATTGCGCAAAAGACGGACCGTGCCAATAACATCGCGCAATGTTCTGAAAGGGTTTCGGCGTGTGGGTATTGAGACTGGGCTGTATGGGAACCTGAGCGTGGAGTCCTGAAAGATCAGCGCTGCGCAAAAAGCGCATGGGGCCGCGTGGGCATTATTGGTCGATGTGCCGGTGGGCCCTTGTGTTGCAAGCAAATCGCCAATAGGTTGGCATCTCCGATCCGGACTCAGAAGATTCCATGGATAATATCACGATGCGCGCCGCCAACTTGTTGCCAGCACTTATAACTCGTAGGCAGGTGCCGATAGCGTCAGTCGGAGTTGCCAGAGGTGGGCTGGGATCCAATCGATGGGGAACTAACTGAACCTGGCGCGGACAGGGGCTGACTTTGCGAGAACAAGTATGGCGTAACCAAATCCAGATGGCGCAGCCAGCCTCGTGGCCAGGGTGGGGCCGGAAAGACGATGTATTCAACACCGTTCGTGCAACATTGAATCGCGACGTGCTGTAGTAAACGCCAGCCGGCGCGGGCCTGCCAGGGATCAAATGACCAGGACAATACGTGTGCGACCCGATCCGCCAGGAGCCATGAGATCCTGCCCGGCATGACATTCGTATCCGGTGTTTTATAAGAGTGCAGGTAATGGCCATGGCGTGCGAGAAGCGGTCGGCTGGCGGCGATATGGTTGAGCGGGAGCGGTGGATAACCGGGCTTCTCGGGCGGCATACTAGCGGGCATCTCGCTGTTCAAAATTGAGCTGACCGACAAACGAATGAACTCTGTGTTGGGGGGTAGCACGGGAGCGGAACCGCGATAAAGAGATCGCAGGTAAACGCCACTGGCGTTCTGTCGTTCGGCAAGTTTCAACGCCCGGCTCAACAGGAACGTATGGCTGGTATCATCAATTGTTAATGGACCTGCCGTCGGGGTGCCTGGCAAGCTGACGAGCCGGAGTTGTTTATCTGGTCCGACGGTCTGAAACATAGGCAGCACACCACACAGACGGTTGCCGCGTAACGCCAGAAGATAATAGGGGGTACCAATGCCGAGATTCGTCAGCACGTCACGCCAGACCAAATGATGATAAAAACTGCCGCGCGGATGTTCCTGGACGAAACGCTCATAGGCGGGACATTCCGGCTGATCGAGCAGCCAGACGGTGGGTGGCAGGGTGGATGAATCAGGATTGTGGCTGCGTTTAGGTGTCGGAATGGAGGATGTGCCGTGCTTCTCTAACAGCATGAAATGCCTCTGGTGAGCGGGACCGGCGGCCACCGGCACGCTCTGGGTGTTCTTCTCCTCCAAATGAGCATTGCAACGTCGTGACTATCGGAACTTCCGTCACTATAATTTAGCCCTTCTCTTACCAGGCGCGGCATGTGCACGGATTGGCGAGATGCTGATCGGCTTGCTTTCGGACACTCATGATCGATTAACAACAATGCGTGCCGCGCTAGGATGCTTTTCTGATTTAGGTATTAAAACCATCGCCCACGCCGGCGACCTCGTGGCCCCGTTTGCCGCACGCTTGTTAGTGGATTATGGTGGGCAAGTGTATGTCACGTTCGGCAACAATGATGGCGAGCGGCGCGGGCTGCTGGAAGTGTTGCCGGCTATTCAAAACGGTCCACTGAAATTCGAAGCCGGTGGGCAACGTATCCTGCTGCACCATTATGTCGAATGGTGTCACGCGGACGATATCGAGCGGGCTGATGTAATCGTTACCGGTCATACGCACAGACCGATCGCCGAAAGACGCAATGGCAAACTGTTTATAAATCCTGGTGAGTGTTGCGGCTGGCTATCCGGCCGCTGTACCGCGGCGGTGCTGAACCTCGCTGATTGTAGCGTCGAGCATATTGAGGTGTCACCATGAGTATTAACCAGCGGCTATGGCTGATGAGCACCCTGATGCTGATGGGTCTGCCCATGCTGTGTGGCTGTGTCGAGCGCACCATAAAAATACAGACCGATCCCCCGGGAGCCCTGGTCGTCGTCAATGACGAGGAAGTGGGCATCAGCCCAGTGCGGTTTTCATTTCTGTGGTATGGCGACTATGAGATTATCCTGAGAAAGGCCGGATACCACACCTTAAAAACGCATTGCCGGATAGATGCGCCCTGGTACCAGTGGCCTCCCATTGACCTCATTTCCGAGACGTTGGTGCTCGGAACCATCCAAGATGAGCACGTATTACCAACGTTCATGCTGGAAGCAGCCCCACAGGCCACTGTCGCCGATGTGGTACAACGGGCGGAGGAACTGAGAACCCGAGCCCTGGCTGACAGCCCATGAGCATTGCCTTTGCCGGGGCGCGACTCATGGCTCGACAATTCGTTCGCGAATCGCGTAGCGTGCCAGTTCGACCCGATCGTGCAGACCAAGCTTGCGTAACAGGCTGGTACGATATGAATCGGCGGTCTTATAGCTGACCGCCATCTTGCTGGCGGCATCACGTAACGTCAGGCCCCGCGCCAGAAGCGGCAGCAGTTCGGTTTCACGGCGCGACAAGTGCAAATGACCGTCGGAGGCTTCCTTCGCTCCGCGAATACACTCGCGCACACCCTCGCTAAAGTATTGGCGGTGGTCCAACACGGCGGTCAAGGCAGCCTGTAATTCCTCGATACCACCATCTTTAACGACATAGCCGTGAATTTTGCAGCGTCTCCAGGCCTGAATATGGAGGGGATCGATCGCGGCTCCGACGACCAGGATCCTGATTGTGGGGCTGAGGCGCGTGATCATCTGGGTGGCGTCGAGCGCATCATGATGGGCCGTGTCGGCGTTGACCAGGGCGAGATTCGGTTTGCCGCGCATCGCCGCCCATACGGCAGTGGGCGTGAAATCTGATTCAACAGCGACCTGACGCCCCAGCAACTCCTCGAGCAGCATCCGATAGGCTTGCCGATCGAGGGCTGAAATGGCCAATAGATATATTGTGGCAGGTCTGGCAGAGTCCTTAAGGGCTTTTAGGTCCATGCTATTCCACCCGTACCGTCCATAGTACCTGCAACCCAATAACCACGTGTTGTCAGAGGCGCGCGAGCTATTTCGATATACCGCGCCCGACGGGGATTCAACTTATCAGATATCACGACTACAACCATCGATAAACCTGAGCATAGCACCTGTACGGCAGATGCCCACCGGGTAATTCCCCCCAATCCCAAAACATGTCACCCCAATTGCCTCCGGAATCTGACGCTAAACATTGCTAGGGTGCGTCCAGACCCAGGAAACGCATGACCTGCTTGAGATCTTCCCAGGCCTTACCCTTCTCGCCTGGACTCCGCAACAGGTATGCGGGGTGGAAAGTAGGCATCAGCTTGGCCGGTGGCAGGCCCAGATGGGCGTGCGCCAGCGGTGGAAAATCGTGAAACTCGCCCCGCAAGCGGCCAATGGTAGTTTTGGTCGACAGGAGTGTCTGGGCGGCTGGACGACCGAGCGCCACGATCGCCTTGGGACGCAATATCGCCAATTGCCGCCAAAGATAGGGCACACAGGTCTGCATCTCGTCTTCCGTTGGCGTGCGGTTGCCGGGCGGACGGCATTTAACGATATTACAGATATATACCTGCTCCCGTTTAAGGCCCATGGCGTTAATCATCTTGCTGAGCAGCTCACCAGCTCGGCCTACAAACGGGATCCCCTGGCGATCCTCCTCGGCCCCCGGACCTTCGCCAATGAACACCAAATCGGGGCGGGGGGAGCCGTCGCCAAAAACGGTCTTATTGCGCTGGGCATGCAATCGACAGCGGGTGCAGACTTGTACGAACTCGGCGTCCAGATGGTTTAGCTGAGCCGTAGCTTCTTTCAAAGATAACTTTGCGTCACAAAGAACCGGCAGATCAGGGTCATCGCTTAAGAATGAAGGAGTAACCTGAGATTGTGGCTGCCGTGAGCGCTCACGGGCGGGCTTGACATCTTCGGCTGGAGGCACCTGGACGGATTTCGCGGGTTCCGATTGATCCAAATGACGAATCCCCAGGCGACGTTCGCTACGTAACCACTCCGCCAGACACGATTGCGCTGTGTTCTGATCGCTCTTAGTCACGATATGACAAGATACTGGGAGACCGGACACTCAGCAAGGTATTACGCATGCTCAAAGCAATTCTACTGACCGGGTCACTGGTCCTGACCATGATCCTCGGTGCTCCCCCGGCTCAGGCTGATGAAGACGCACCTAACACACAAACCGCTGGCGGGATCCAGAAAGCCATGTTGCTGGGACCTACTCTGGGACGACCGGCCTTCGTGCCGGCCGGGGGTGAGCTGGTCATCAGCGCCCAATTCCCCGCCGCCGACCAGTCGGTTTCCATGACGCTCAGCAATCCGAAAGCCGGGGATCAGCGTTTCCCCCTCGTGGTACCGCCAGATGCCGGTAAGCAACTTAGTACCGGCCAACCGGTGACCGTACGCGTACCGGCGGATGTTCCGGCCTATACATACGATTTGGAGATACACGCCGGTACCAGCCAGGTAGTGGGCCGTCATTGTGTGGCGGTCGGAAGCCTGCCGGAACGCATACGCCTGGTGCACCTGTCCAATATGAACGTTGGCGACGTGGGCGCACCAGACTTCGATTGGGGATTGATTGAGGAAATCAACCTGGTCGCACCCACTTTGATTGTGGCCACGGGCGATTTGCTTGACGTGACGCACCCAGACATCGATTCCGGCTGGCGGCGAGCCATTGAGTACTTTGCCCAGTTCGATGCGCCAGTGTTGATCGCGTGCGGCGACCACGATGACCTCGAAAGTTACTCCCGCTACGTTGCCCCCAGTCCGGTAGGCTTCATCAACCTGGGGGACTATCGCATGGTGGTGTTGTATGACACGGCCAGAAATCCAATCGGACACGATGTTGACCAGGTGCGCTGGTTCGAGGAACTGCTGGCCAGTCCGAACGAGCAGCGGATAACACTGGTGGCAAGTCATGATGAGTCCCCCAATCTGCTGAAATACTGGCAGCAGCAGGGCAATCTGGCCAGCATGGTCCAGGGCACTCGGCTGGGCTTGTGGTTCTGTGGCGGGCACCGCGATTGGGATGGTATCGAATATAAGAACCTGATCGAGAGCACAGCTCCAATGTGTTACTTGCGGACGCACCAGTCCAGCACTGCTACCTGCGATGGCGCTACCGGTGTTTCGCACTACAGGGTAGTAGACCTGATTGATGGTCGGGCCAATATCGTGGGCGGCGGAGAGCGCGGTCCACTGGCGGAGTCGATTGCGGCCGGCCATCTGCGGGTGTACTACGATGGCCCTAATGATGGCACCCAGCGCTCCATGTCGTTCACGGTTGTGAACAACTTGCCGTTTCGAATTAACGACTTGAGTGTCAGAGTGCTCCTCAAGCGTAATCCCGATCGCCAGCCATGGTATGCGGGCGCCACGTTAACGCAGGTCACTGACCTGGGAGATGTCTGGGATTGTCGCGTGCGTGTCGATTTGCCGGACAAGGGTGCACTGCACGCCGTGGTTGGCACCAGCGCCACCCCGATGATGCCGGCCATTGATGTGAACATCGAAGCTCCCCGGCAACTGGTGCTCCAGCGGCACCAGGACGCCGAAGGTCTTTCCTACCTGGCGGCCCAATCAACTCTGGCCTTGATTCATCTGCATAACCTGGGCAGTTCCGCCACGAACGTAACTCCGCTGGTACGCCTGGATGGCCAAACCCTGCCATACCTGATCCTGGATGAACCCGGACCGGCGGCGACAGCCTACCGACTGCGGTTGGCGCCGGGGCGCACCCTGACATTGCAGGTTGAGCTTTCCGCGATTAGAGTCGCTCCTGGTTACCGCGAACTGCAAGTGTATCTCAAGGGTCCGGTAGCCTGGCGGCCCGAGTGCCTGCCCCTGGAGGTTACGATCGAGCCGTAACCTGCACCTTTGACGCCGCTGGGCCGAGATTCCGATCTCGGCCCCGACGAAGCAGGATTCCCATCCTACCCCGCTCGCGGGAGAGGATTCCCGCGAATGTGGGTGCGAGAAGGGATTCTCGCACCAGCATCAGCAATGACGCAGCCCCGCGAGGTGCCTGTCCCTTTTAACACGGGCCGGTGCCAACCCGCGGCGATCTGGAGCCGAGGTTCATGGAACGCCCGCCGCTCAAGCCGTTTTCATTGACCATCTTCTTCCCATGCTACAACGAAGAGGCCAATGTGGAACGTGTTACCCGGGAAGCGGTAGAGGTCGCCAGCCAGATCGCGGATGACTATGAAGTTATCATCGTCAACGACGGTAGCCGGGACCGCACGGCGGAGATCGCCGACCGCCTGGCCGCGGAAATTCCCCAGGTGCGGGCCGTGCATAACAATCCGAACCTGGGATATGGCGGGGCCTTGCAGCGTGGTTTCCGGGAGTCATCCAAAGACTGGGTGTTCTATACGGATGGTGACGGACAATTTGACATCAAGGAACTGCCCAAGCTGCTGCCGCATCTGGAAACGCATGACATCGTGTCCTGCTACCGGTTGGATCGGCAGGACCCGCTGATCCGCAAGCTGAACGCGTGGGCCTGGACCACCCTGGTAAATATTCTCTTCCGGCTGGGTTTGCGGGACATCGACTGTGCATTCAAGATCTACCCGCGGAAATTGTTTGACCAGATCACGATGAAGAGCACCGGGGCACTGATCGACACCGAAATCCTGGCCAAGGCGCGTAACCTGGGCTACTCGATCGCCCAGCTCGGCGTACATCACTACCCACGCACGGCCGGCGAGCAAACCGGCGCCAACCTGCGCGTAATCCTGCGCGCCTTCAAAGAACTCTTCAAACTCCGCCGCCATATCAGGAGTGAGCATCGCTAGGCGTCGGGCACCGCGGGCCAGGCAGTACCCCGAGCGTCAGCGACGGGCTGGACATGCGGCGGACGCTGGGCCGAGATTCCTATCTCGGCCAGGTGCCATGCCGAAGCTGAAGGCGCCGGCATGTCTCGCCGTAAGATGGCATGCCCGCGCTGCGCTTGGGCATGGCACTCGGCACCGCCGCCGGCCCGAGCGAGCTGAGCTTCCTGTTGGTCGACACGCGTACGCCGTACGTGGTAGACTACCCCGGTGAAGGCCCTTGAAAGCCTTGACACAGTGGTGTCAAGGACGTAAAGGGCAGGCGGCCCGGCAAAACCGCTTACTATCCCGGCGCGCCGGGACTGGGTCGCCACAACCGGCGAAAAGGGACCGTGGAGCGAAACCGCAAGTGCGACGATTGGGGCGTAGCGAGATGGTAAGCCGTGCCCGGCCTACGGAACTGCGAGGACCACTGGACTCTGCATGGAAGTCCGTGGAACAATGCGACTGAGGCACGCGTAGGACGAGAGGGCCGTGCGCGATATCTCTGAAGGGACTCTTAGATGGGAAAGCAAGACATGGCCACGACTCGTCGGGTGCGGCAGGCACCGCAATCGCGAGGTGACAAGTCAAATGGGCGAGTTCGGTCCTCCTGCGAAGTCAGCATCCCGCGTTCTCTTGTTCGATCCGCCACCTACCGGACTGATCTCGGCGCTCTCATTGTGGGCGATTGCCTCGACGTGCTTCGCAGCATTCCGGACGAGACGTTCGATCTTGTGTTGACGTCACCGCCCTATGACGGCCAACCGAAATACGGCAACGGTGAGCGATACGAACGGCAGTGGTACCAGGGCTTCTTTCTGGAGGTCACTGCCGAGATCTTGCGCACCCTCAAGCCGCACGGCAGCTTCGTGCTCAACTACCGGTCCAAGCGGCACGGTGACGAGCGGGGCACACTTCAGTACGAGTTGATCTTCTGGCTCAGAGAACAGGGCTTTCTTTTCTGCGAGGACTTCGTATGGGGCAAGCCGTCACCACCACCCGGCAGGTTCAATCGTTTCCTCAAGGATGCCATCGAGTACTGCTTTCAATTCGCAAAAACGCCGAAATGGCAGCTATTCCCAGAGCAATGCCTGACACCTGCTCGCTGGGATGCCAAAGATCGTGAGCGACGCAAGAGACTGCCCCACAACTTTGAGCGCGTAAATGCTCCGTCGGGCCAGGGGCGCAAACGCGTGCAGGCGGGGCCCGACATGGTGCGGCCATCGACGCTACTTCACTTTGAACCCGAGTTCGGACCCAATCCGACGCGTCATCCGGCCCGATTCCCGATACAGCTTCCGTCGTTCTTCATCAAGGTCATGAGCACCCCCGGGCAACTGGTCTTCGATCCCTTCGGCGGGACGTGTACAACCGCCGTCGCTGCCGAACAACTGGGACGGCGTTGGTTGGTGACGGAAACCGACCCCGAGTATGCCGCGATCCTGCCCGACCGCCTCAAGACGCAACGGTAATTGTACAGAGTGATGCCGACTCCCGAAGAGATTGCAGAGATCGTCGCCGCCGCCCAAACCTGGGATGAGCGTGTCGCGCTTGTGCGCAGGGTTCCCGAGCAATTTGGCACTCGGAGCCATGCTGCCGTATATGCCGCGATTGCCGAGCGAGTTTACGGTCCAAGCCTCAAGGCCGACTTCGCTTATATTCACTGGCGAAGTGAGTATGAGCTGCCGCAAATCGATAAGGCGTACGCGCTCGCGCGTGACGGGACCGACGGCTTTGCGAAGGTCGAGCGTGAAACACTTGCGCGCGTCATCAAGTCGCACCCCGAAACAGTTAAGATCTTTCGGCTGATACTGGGCTTCATCGGGCAGGAATTCGCGGAGGCTTGTGCTTTGGTCGCCGAAAAGCACGGCTTGTCAAAGGTGACAAAGGGGGCACTCAAGGCGATCGAGGGCGGAGGCGCCGTTTCGGAAGGGCAGACCATGACCTGCGCCACCGTTGTCGATCTCGTCATGTCAGGCAACCTGTTTCCGCGCAAAGCACCGGACTCCGCGCTGCGTTTGAAGCTGGACAAGCCCGACACGGTGCGTGGTTGGGAGAGCATCCGGGACTACGCCGCTAACGGCGTGCCGCTATCCGTGTTGCTCCACCAGAGGGCGTACGGCGGCGCCTTCCGGCAGTTACTCGACGCGACTAGTAGCCAACGCGGGGATTTGCTTGAGAACCCGGTGGAGGAGTTGTACGTGCAGCACGGTATCCCATATGTGCGGACGGGAGCCCACAACCAAGCATCCGTGCAGGAGCGCTTCGGCCTCACTGTGCGGCCTGCCCCCGACTTCGTGGTCTTCGACAGCCGGAACGCCACCCTGCGAGCGATCCTGGAATGCAAAGTGGCCAACGATGGTGGCACGGCCCGAGACAAGGCCGCCCGTTTTCGGTCACTTCGAGGCGAGGCGAATCGGCTCGGTGGCATCCCGGTATTCGCCGTATTGGGGGGACTCGGATGGCGTCGCACGGCCGATGCGCTGGGACCTGTCGTGCGAGACACCGATGGGCGTACTTTCACTGTTGCCACCCTCGGCGAGATGGCCACGGTCGAACCGTTTCCGGCCCTGCGCGGCCTCGCCAAACAACCGCGATGATGCCACGCAAAGTGCGTCCCTTGACGCACCATTCAGATGTGGGCCTCGGATTGGTGTGTCCGGGCCGCGCGCCCCACCATTGGCTGAAAGCTGAGGGCTGATAGCTGATCGCCAATCCCCGCGCCCTGCTCGTTGGATTCGGGCAGGATGTCGTTAATCCCGGATGATTCACCGCGGAGCGCGCAGAGAATACAGGGTGTTGTTGAGAAGGAAAATATGTCGAAATCCGAACGTGTTTGGTCTTGACAGTGTGCATCACCCGTCATTCTGAGGACGCTGGGCCGAGATTCCCATCTCGGCCCTCACCAAGCAGGATTCCCATCCTGTGCCGCTCGCGGGAGCGGATTCCCGCGAATGTGGGTGCGAGAAGGGATTCTCGCACCAGGACCAGCCGCTCCTTTACAGTCGCGGCTCTGATTATTGGACGAGGCGAGTAATGTGGGCGTTTGCTTGCGCTGCGCGTTCGGTTTGTGGGACGCGATTCCGCGGACGCTGATTTAGAGCCCCGATCAAAACCCCTCTCCCCCGTGGGAGAGAGGGAAGGGTAAGGGGGGGAATGCCGCGGAATGCGACCCTCCCCCAACCCCTCCCTGTCAGGGAGGGGGTTATGTTCGTCGCTCTTAGAACTCCAGGCCCGCGAACTCGAAGATGACCGCCAGGGCGTTGTAGGT
>JBDRDH010000122.1:0-31572 GCA_043820985.1 Planctomycetota bacterium | reverse complement strand
GCGTCCCGGAGGGACAGCATGATTGTAGCCCAGCGTGCAACGCTGGGATTTGAGCGTTGCGCCTCGGAACGCAGTCCCGTAGGGACGGCTGAAAGCACACGCATACTCGCGGCGGATTCTCTATGTCGTCCCTACGGGACTCTTTGTATTATTGCCCGACGAGGAACCCGGCACTGCGTACCGGGCTACAATCAGCCGTCGCTACGCGACTGGGTTACTCATCTGACTGGTTACAAACCAGTCCCACATCTGGCTCGGTGAGGTTCCTTGTTCTCCTTGCGACACAGCCGAGACGGCTGTGATACCTGCAATTGCGACCCTCCCCGTCCCCTCCCTGGAAGGGAAGGTTAATCGAATAGATGGCCCTGATCGGTGGTTTCCGGGGCGCGCGAGGGCATGTCCAGGCCCAGGTGTTCGTAGGTCGCTGGGCGCAGGACGCGGCCGCGGGGGGTGCGGATGACGAAGCCGATCTGGAGCAGGTAGGGCTCAACCACGTCCTCCAGCGTGTCGCGCTCGTGGCCCATGCTGGCGGCGATGGCTTCGATGCCCGCCGGGCCGCCGTCGTAGTGCTTGATCAGCGTGGTCAGGTAGGCCCGATCGAGCACGTCCAGGCCCAAACGGTCGATTTGCAGGATATCAAGGGCGGCGTCCACCACTTCCGTCGTCAGCCGGCCGTCGGAACGGACCTCGGCGTAGTCACGCACGCGACGCAGCAGGCGATTGACGATGCGCGGCGTGCCGCGCGAACGCGTCGCCAACAGTTCGAGCGCGGAAGCTTCAGCAGGGATCTTCAACACCTTGGCGTTGCGGGCGGCGATGCGCTGTAACTCCTCGATGGTGTAATACTGCAAATGGAAGAACATGCCGAAGCGGCTGTGCAAGGCGCCGGAGAGCAGGCCGGCACGGGTCGTGGCTCCGATCAGGGTGAAACGTCGGAGGGCGAAGTTGACGGACCGGCCGCCGATGCCGCTTTCGGTAGTGTAATCGACGCGAAAATCTTCCAGGGCCGGATACAGGAACTCCTCGACGACCTTTTGCAGACGGTGGATCTCATCGACGAACAGGACATCGCCGGTGTCGAGTTGCGTGAGCAACATCATCAGATCGCCCTGGCGCGTGATGGCCGGACCGCTGGTAACGTGCAGCCGGGCGCCCATCTCGATGGCATGACGTTGGCCAGCGTGGTTTTGCCGAGACCGGGGGGGCCATCCAGCAAGACGTGGTCGAGTGGTTCGCCGCGCCCGCGCGCGGCGTCGAGCGCGATACGCAGTTGCTCGCGCACCGTTTCCTGCCCAATGCACTCGTCCAGCGTGCGCGGGCGCAGGGAGGTGAGGTAGTGCTCTTCCTCGGGGCCAGCTTGACCTATGACACGTTCGATTGACATTGAAGGGTTCAGGGTTCGGGATTTAGGATTCAGAATCCAGCGGTGTTATACACGGGCTCCTTGTTTCAGGCGGTAGGCGGTGCGCACGATGGCCTCAGCTTCGTCCAGATCCGGCTCGGCTTCGATCGCGGCGGCGATCCAGCGTTGGGCATCGGCTCGCCGATCACCCCAGTGTACCAGAATATCCAGGGCCACACGCTGGGCGGCACTCATCTCGGCGACCGGTGTGGGCGCCGCGATGGTGGTCAGGAAGCGCTGCACTTTGCCGCGCAGTTGGGCGATCACGTGTGTGGCGGTACGCCGACCCAGCTCCGGCAGGCTGGCCAGGGCTTTTTCATCGCCGTTTTCAATGGCCAGGGCGATCTGGCTGGCGGGCACGCTCATGGTTCGCAGGCTCTTGCGGATGCCCAGGCCCTTGACCTTGATCAGCTCGTTGAAGAAATCGCGTTCGGTCTCCGACAGGAAGCCGACCAGCCGCGGAATCAGGTTCCCGACGGCGGGATTGCCATCGAAGTACTGCAATGTAAAGAGCGTGACCTCGTTGCCGCTCAGACGTTGCAAATCAGACAGGGCGGACAGCGGCACGAACACTTCGTAACAAATATTGCCAATATCCACGACCACGGTGGATTCAGTGACAGAAGCTATACGACCGACCAGGCGACAGATCATGATGACCTCCCCACGGCCGTTGGTTTACCTCGCCGGGCGTCCTGGATCATACGCAATCCGCTGTAAGCGATGGCGATGGCGTCAGCTACGTCGTGTGGTTCCGGTACGGTTGGCAATCCCAAGGTCGCCGCCACGGTTCTCTGTACCTGAGCTTTGCTGGCTCGGCCGCTGCCGGTAAGCACCTTTTTAACATGTGTGGCGGCGAGCGAAAATACGTCGAGTTGACGACATGCCGCCCATGCCAGGATGACGCCGCGAGCGTGGGCCATCAGAATCGCGGTACGTGGATGGCGATAATGTGCGTACAGCTCTTCGCAGGCCAGCACTTGGGGCTGATGTTTGTCGATCAGAGTCTCGATGCCATGGGCCAGTTGGGCAAGGCGCTGCTCGAGTGGCTGGCGACGATTCAGGCGGATCAGTCCGGCTTCGATCAATCTAGGTGTGTATGCGTTTGTATGCTCCGATAAAAAAGCGTATCCAGTCCTTTCAAGGCCGGGATCAATGCCCAGGATGATACATTGGGATTGCTTCTCGATATTTGCTGAGTGACTGAGATGGTCTGGATTGTCAGCCATGTTTGTCATCATGCATCTTTTTCTTGGACTTACAACAGTACTGAGAATATGAAACGGTGCCTGAGTGTTAATAGATGTTGCAAACAGCACCCGACAATTCGCGACATGGGCGATCTATTCGTATCCTCGTATAATGAGGAGAGTGGTTGCTCCCGGGTGGCGCGGGCTGACGGTTATCGGTCGGCGTCCGGTTTAATCGAGCGAGGACACGGTATGAGTTCTAAAACGGTCCGATTTCTTGTTTTCTTATTGTTGCTGCTACCGTGGGGGGCGGCCTGGGCCGGAGATGTCGACGAGGGCTTATCTCCAGCCTATGCGGCGATTCTGGCCGGGGATTACCAGGCCGGTCGAGCCGAGCTAGTCAGACTTCAAAGCGCGGGGACGCTCCAGGCCAGCCTGGCGCAGGTTGACGGTTGGCTGGAGTCATATCGCCAGGCGATTGACAGCCGGGAGGACATGAAGGCCCGCACCTTCGCCTGGAATGTTGAAAAAGCCCAGGAGGCGCTGGCCAAGAACGAGGTCTACCTGGCGCTGAGTTTCGCGGCCCAGGCCGCACCCTATGCCCCGGATAAGGATGAGTACTCAGCGGCCCCCTGGATTAAGGATCTGAGTGCACGGGCCGAGCAGGCGGCGAGCGAACTCCAGAAAGAGCAGATCTGGTCGAAATTGTACGCCCATTACGCGTTGCTGGCGCGCATCCACCCGGATGATGAACGACTCGAACAGAGTCGGAAGGAGGTCGCCCGGCATCGCCGAGTGGAACTGCTCTACAAAGATGCCGAGGCACTTAAACGCCGGATCAAGGGTGTCGACAAGGATCTGCTGCGTACCGCTATCCGCCTGATTCACAAAAAGTACTATCAGGAGCCGGACTTCAAGCGGATGGCGGAAGGCGCGCTGGACAGCCTGATCACACTCTGCAAAACTGAAAAGACTTATGAATTCCTACACGGTTTGGGCAATCCGGACACGCGTGCATATTTCCTCGAAAACATAGCGCAATTGCGTGAATCCGTTCTGAGCGAGGAGCGCTACAACTACAAGGATCTGCTGAAGCTCTACAACCGGGTGGCCTTCCTGAACACGGAGAGCATTGAACTGCCGGAAGGTTTGCTGGTGATCGAGTTTCTGGAAGGTGGGATAGTGCGGCTGGATGACTTCAGCTCGGTGATCTGGCCGGCCGACGCCACTGACTTCGACAAAATGATGATGGGTGGCTTCGAAGGCGTCGGCATCCAGCTCGGGCTCGATGAACGCAGCGGCCGGCTGAAGGTGGTCACGCCGCTGGAGGATTCACCCGCCCTCGAAGCTGGCATCCAGGCCGACGATCTGATCGTGGAAGTTGATGGCGGCAGCACCAAGGGCTGGTCGACCGATGACGCGGTGCGCAACATCATGGGGCCGGCCGGCTCCGAGGTGGTCCTGACCATCTTGCGGCCGAGGACCGGCGAGCGCATTCCGTTCAAGCTGAATCGGCGCAATATTGTCTTGCGTACGATCCGCGGGCTGGAACGCCTGCCGGAGGATCCCCAGTCGTGGAAATACATGATGGATGCGGAGACCGGTATCGCTTACCTGCGAATGACCGGCTTCCATCCGGATTCACATGAAGAACTGGTCAAATCACTCCGCGTGGCCAGTGAACAGGGTATGCGCGGTCTGATCCTGGACATGCGGCACAATCCCGGCGGACTGCTGGATGTGGCCGTGCGCACCGTCAGCACCTTCCTGCACGAAGGTGAAGTGGTTTCCACCGGCGGGCGGCGCGATGCCCGCGCCAGCATGCGTGTGACCGAAGAGCCGTTCATCGTCGATGTGCCCGTGGTCGTGCTAGTTAATGAAGGCAGCGCTAGTGCCTCGGAGATTCTGGCCGGAGCGTTGCAGGACCATCAGCGGGCGATCGTGTTGGGTGAACGGACTTTTGGTAAGGGTAGCGTGCAGCGGGTCATGCCGCTGGGTCGTGAGGCGCGCATGAAACTGACCACGGCGTTGTACTATCTGCCCAATGGCCGCTCGCCCCATAAAGGTCCGGACAGCGAGGAATGGGGTGTGGAGCCGGATTGGGACATTACCCTGACGCCCAAGGAATTCCGCCAGGTCATCAAACGCGAGAATGAATCGTACATCATTCACAACGAAGACAAATCGGACACAGTCGCGGACGAAGAGGAGCGCCAGAAGCTACTGGACAGCATCAAGAGCGACGAAGAGGAAGAGGATGAGGATCCGCCGATCCTGACTGATGAGCAGATCGAGGCGCTTGATTCGGATCCGGTTGAAGTGCAATCGAGCGATCCACAATTGGAGACGGCCCTGTTGCTGCTGCGGATCAAGCTGGCGGGCAACCTGCCCTGGCCACAGGAACTGGCGGCTACGACTCCCAAGGAAAAACCAGCGCCCTGATTTGGGTGTACACCTACTCTTAACGCGCCAATTGACCTGGGGAATGGCACAACCGTTCCCCATTCTTTATTGGATATGCGGTTACTCGCTAGCCAGTAGGACGTTGACGGCCTTGACGAGCACCTTCACCTTATCGCCGGGCTTGAGGCCCAGCTCATCGAGCGAATCCAGCGTCATGACCGAGCACATATTCGCGTCGGCGGGCACGCGGACTTTTACCTGGCACATCACCGTGCCACGTTTGACTTCAACAACTTCCGCTTCCAAGTTGTTTCGGGCGCCGTATTTCATTGGTTTGCTCCTGGTTGTTTAATTTTGAGTTGAGCATCCGGTTGAACACATCTCAGTTAGTCGTGTGCATGCTAACAAGACCATCTGCCAGGTCCAGGGGTGGGTGGGTCATGGCTTTTGCTGTGAGGGACGCTAAGAAGCGATGGGATTCGTGTACCCCACCGCTAAAGCGATGGGGCACCCACGGCTTTGTAAAGCGCGTTACTGCTGGCGGGGGTAGGAACGGGCGCGGGGCTGTATTGGTATTACATCATCCACCACCAGGGGCGGCGTGAATATCTGGACGGGTGGCCCCTGGCTTCAGCCGTGGGGGACACGAATGGCGGTGAGATTCGAGTACCCCACCGCTAAAGCGATGGGGCACCCGCACCCGGCACAATGACGGCCGACACGGAGGTCGGGCCGCTACGGTTTTGACACGAATGGCGGTGAGATTCGAGTACCCCACCGCTGAAGCGATGGGGCACCCGCACCCGGCACAATGACGGCCGACACGGAGGTCGGGCCGCTACGGTTTGAATTGCGGGTTACTATTGGCGGGGGTAGGAACGGGCGCGGGGTTGTATTGGTATTACGTCATCCGCCACCAGCGGCGGCGTGAATATCTGGATGATGGCCAGTGGATCGGGGCCGTGGCTGAGGATTTGATAGGGGGTGTCGCGCGGGATGTGAAATACATCGCCCAATGCAGCCGTGTAACGCCGGTCGTTCAGGTAGACCTGTCCGTGGCCGCGGTGGATCAGTATCGTCAGGTCATGCCGGCGATGCAGCCGGCGGGTGTACTCGGTTTGTACTTGCAGCAGATGGGCACTGAACTCAGCGCTTTGCAGCAAGGTATCAACACGCACGTCTTCCGCGGCGTTGACTGGAGCCCGCTTCAGGAGCGTCGTGATGGTGGCGGGATCGAGTAGCTGCGTGTCGCGCAGCAGCACTTCCGCCGGCGTGGCGGCGCAGCCCACAAGGCCGCCTAACAGAAGTATTCCCGCGCAACACCTCACCGGGGTGCTCCGTTATCTTCAACGGGTTCCTGTGCGGGGGCGGCCATTTCCTCCATCTGTGTAGCAGTAAAAAGGCGCGCGAGCACCTCGGTCTGCTGAGCGGTGGCGAGCAGCTTGGGATCGAGCTGTAAAGCACTGGTGAGGGCCTGGGCCGTCGGCTCGGCTTGCGAAGCTTTGGCATACGCCAGTGCCAGCAGGAAATGGGCGGTGGCCCGACGCGGATTGATCTCGATGGCCTTGTCGAGATTGTCCATGGCGGCGGCCAGATTGTTCGCGTTCAGGGCGAGTTGTCCCAGGGCTTCCCAGGCGGGCGCGCAGCGCGCCGAGGTGGCCAGGGCATTCTGTAGATAGTCATTGGCGGCGTCCGGTCGATTTTCGCGGATTTCGAGCATCGCCCGCCAGTAGTGCGCATCCGGACGATCGGCGCGCATCCTGGCCGCGGAGTCAAATGTACGACGGGCGGACTCGATCTGATTGCCGCGCATGAGTGCCACGCCGCGCCAAGTGGCGATTTCGTAATCGTCTGGGATTGGAATGCTGAGCGCGGGTGGGAGCGATTCGTCGCCTGGTGGGGCCGGTTGTTCATTGTCGGCGAGATAGTCGAGAATTCCGAGGGCTTCGATCAGGCGCTCATTTTGCTGGATGAGCCCCACGGCCTGGAGGAAATTCCACTCGGCGTCGAGTTCTGGCGGGACGGCCGGCACGGTGGCAAGTGTGTTGACCGAATGTTCCCAGTGCTGGAGGACGTAGTAGGCCCGCGCCAATGCCAGGCGCTCGGGGACACTCAGCCTGCCCGGGTCAGCGATCGTCGCCAACAAGGCATCAGCACTGGCGGGATTCTCGAGCGCGAGATAGACGCGCGCCAACAGTAATTTAGCGGCGGGGGCCCCAGCGGTGCACTCGACATAGTGTTCAGCGAAGATCAGGGCATCGGGGGCGGCACCTTTTGTCAGCAGCATACGTGCTGACACATCGGCGTATTCGATAAGTGAATCTCCGGCCTGGTCAGCGCGGCGGGCAAAGGTGTCCGCCGCGGTGCCTTGAGACATCAGCCGCGCCAGAACCGCCAACCGCGCCCAGGTTTCCGCACTCCAGTCAGCGCGGGTGGCGTTAAGCGTGCCGAGCTTCAGGACGGCGCGGGCGGCGTCGGAATCGTCGATGACGTAGGGTATGATGCCGTCGGTGACTAGTGCCTGGTCGAGATAGCCGAGGATCTCGGCTTCGACGGGTACTGCCGCCGTGGCGGGAGCCGATGGTCCGGTTTCCTGGCGGGGCGGGACTGGTGTTATTGGTTTCGGCGTCGGAGTAGGCTCAGATGGTTCGGATTCCGGCGGTGAAACGGGCGGCTGAGTCACAGTGGTAGTCGCCTCGGGTGGCTTGATGCCGTGCAGACGGTTGACAGTGTCTTCCAGGGCGGCGATGCGCTCATCGCGCTCTTGCAGGGACCGATTGAAATCCACGGCCTGCCGGTACAGCGCGCCGCGGGTATACACGGTCGACACGACCAATACGAAAAGGAGCAACACCACGCTGACGATCCAATACACGTAGAGTCGTTCAATGGCATCCGGCGGTCGTTTACGTTTAGCAGGCATAGTCTTAACTCGGTTCTTGAGGATCGGGCGGGTTCTCGTCCGGGTATTCGTCTTCCTCGTCCAGATCTGGAGGCAGGTCGCCACGCGCGGGGTGTTCCTCGCTGGTAGCGGCCTCGATTTGCTCGTCGCTCAGGCGGTAGTGACTCCAGGCATCCACGTATTCCGTCGGCTCGCCGCCAACCTCCTTGCGCGTGACCATCCGCCCAACTCGAATCAGCAGGTAGGAGCCGATCACAAAAAACAGGATCAACAGGGCCGAGCCCAGCATGATAGCCAGCAGCACCGTCAGCTTGAACTGCAAGTTTGAGCTGCCGGACTCGCCGGGTTGTACCGGGGGTGTGGCGGGATAGAGCTGGCGGGACAGGAACAGATATACCGCGACACAAACCGTCACCAACAGGGCGATCAGCATCAGCACCATCGCCGTTCGGCCGGGTGAGGATTTGCGGCGTTTACTCATCAGCTTCTCATACCGACGTTGGCCAGTCAGCCCGCGGTTTCAGAGGTGTGATATTATCCAACTCCGCGAGCAATTCACGAGCGCGGGGTGACAGGATTTTTGGTACCTGGATGCGTACCACCGCGTACAAGTCTCCACAATCTCCCGAGCGGTCCAGGCGGACACCGCGGCCCCGCAGCCGGAGCTTGGTCCCACTTGAGGTGCCGGCTGGCACCTTGACGACGGTGGGGCCATCTGGAGTAGGGATCTCAATGTTGGCACCCAGCGCCGCCTCGGAAAAGGTCAATGGCAAGTCGAGCAGGATGTCGCGGCCATCGCGGCGGAAGAGGCGGTGAGCTTGTACGTGACAGTGGATCATCAGATCGCCGCGGCCGCCCTGGCCGTCCTGGCCTTTCTCCTTGACACGGATGCGTTGACCGTTGGCGACGCCGGCCGGGATGCGCACCTTGATATGTTCGGAGCGCGGTCCGCCCTTCAGTAGCACCTCGCGGGAGGTTCCGCGCAAGGCCTCTTCAAAGCTGAGTTCGACGGTGTGTTCGATGTCGGCGCCGCGGGAGTGTGGCCGGCGCGCCGCGCGCCTGGGACCACGCGTCTGACCGCGACTGAAGAACTGTTCAAAGATGCTGGTCAGATCGCCCAGGTTGTCGAAGTCAATGCCGCCGCCGAAGGGCGCGCCGCCGCCGGAGCTCCATTGATGGAACTCGGGGCGTGGTCCGCCGGCCCCGAACCGGTCGTATTGGGCGCGGCGTTGCGGATCGCCGAGGACCTCGTAAGCGGCCTGTACTTCCTTGAAGCGTTGTTCGGCTGACTTATCACCGGGATTGCGGTCGGGGTGAAACTTTTTGGCCAGTTGGCGGTAGGTGCGTTTGATTTCATCCTGCGCGGCGCCGCGAGCCACGCCGAGGATTTTGTATGGATCCTTGCTAGTCATGCCGATTCCCACGGTCCGGGGGGTAACCACGCCCACCCGAGTTGCCCGTTATGCGGCCGAGTGGCAGAGCCGTGGCTCACATCCGGCTACGGCAGTTCGGCCAGTTCGCGGTAGGCTTCTTCGGCAAAGATGGTGTTCGGATGCTCATCGATCACCTTGCGGAAGTACTCCTTGGCCTTGGAGAAGTTACCGACACGTTTGAAGCTGCGGGCCTGGCCCATCCAGTTGGTACAGTCGCGGCTGGCCTTGTGATCGCGAACGTAACCCATGATCGTCTGATTTTTCTCCATGCGGTCCAGGATTATGCGTGCGCTGGCCGCTATTTCCGTATCGTCGTAGTCCTTCAGGAGGCGCTCCAGGGTTTCACAAGCCGGGCCGAAGGAGCGGTTCCACAGATCGTCGCGGGCAGCGGCCAGCAAGCCCCGTGCTTCGGCGTGGTGTTTGAGTGATTCGAGTACGCGTTTAACCTCTGGATAGCGTTCCTCGAGGGACTTCAGGCGTCTCTTGGCGGTTTTGCTGGATTGCATGCCTCGGAAGAGGCGCATAACGTCGCGCAGATACGTGACGCCGCCTTCGTAGTCCTTGTTGTCCACAAGCTGCAGGCCGGTGGCGAGTTGATCCCGGCCGAGGGCCTCAATCAAGTCGAGCATATCCTGGCACTTGGTTTTAAGCTGGTCGCCGGTCAGGGCGCGCTGATGCGCGTTGCGCGCGACCTGGAAGGCGGCTTTATAGTCGGCGGCGCGGATGTAGTCGCGGGCGCGCTCGAGGTAGCGCTGACACTCGGCCGCTTCACGGGGGTGCGTGCGCGTGGGTGGCACATTTGCGATGACGTCCAGGATCTGGGTGACGAATTCCTCGCCGCGATCCTGGCCGGGCCAGCCGGTATAGGCGATTTTACCTTCGGGATCGATCACGACCACACGCGGGAAAGAGTTAATCTCATATTCCTCGTGCGCCTTGGACTCCAGGGCGATGGGAAAGAAGATGCGTTCCTCCTCGACCATCTCCTCGACGCGCGAACGATCGGATTCGGTGACGCCCATGATGAATACACCGCGGCGCCGGCCCAGGCGCGGATGATTTTCCACCTGATTGATCATGGGGATCAGATTTTCGCCGCCGGCGTGCCAGGAGACCCAGAAATACAACACGACGACCATACCGCGCAATTCGCTGAGTGAGATCGGCTCGCCGCCCTCGGTGTTCATCCAATCCTCGGCTTCGATATCGGGCGCGTAGGTGCCGGTTTCCAGATCGGCTCGGGCGACGCCGGTCAACAGGAATCCCACGCACATGGTCGCAATCACAAACGCCTTCATGCTCGATCTCCGTTCATTGCGGCGGGTTTGATTCGGGTGCCGCCGCGCATTCTACCCGCCCCAACCGTCCCCCAGGACACTCGGGTAATCGATTTTATATCCGATAGGGGAGTTAACTCAAGCCCACGGCCGAAGATGGGCGTGTGCTCCGGGCCACGGGCAGGATGTCTATGCCACACATATCACGGTCAGGATGGCCGCGCCACACCTGGGGTCTAATGCATTTAACTCGCTACTCTGAACTCGCTACTCGTTACTGGTCACTTACCCGCCGCCGACGAGTTGGACGAAGGTGTCGATGTCGTAGGCGTTGACGTCGCCGTCGCTGTTGCAGTCCGCGAGGTCGCGATCGCAGTCGGGGTAGAGGCTCTGATAGTCGCATTCGGGCGACAGGGCACATATGAAGGGATCAATGTCGTAAGCGTCCACCGCTCCATCGCAGTTCAGGTCGCCAACCTGATACGTCGGTGAGTTGCTCAGTGCCCAGATCTCGACGTCATCGACATTCCAACCACAGTAGCGCCAGCCGCCATCGGTCGGCCCCATGGTCCAGCGAATCTGGACGGCGGGCTGGAGGTCGGCCACCGCCGAAATATCAATTTCCCGCGGAACCCAGAAGTAGTCGATGGTCTCGTCGGTGTTTTCCCAGACGGTGACCCAATCGCCGCCGTTATTGCTGACGCTGATGGTGGCGTGGTCGTAGTCCGGGTGCTCGACACCCAGATAGCGCCAGAAGTTGAGCTTGACGGCGTAGAGTTCCGAGCAGTCGATGGGAGTTGTGGTCAGGTGATACGCTGGCATGTCGTTGGTGTAGTCGCCGGCGAGGTTGTAGCCCAGGCAGTTCCAGCCGGTGTGGCCGATCGCGGGGTCGGGCTGGCCATACTCGCCGCCGTCGCCGGTGGGTGAGCCCCAGGCCCACTGCCCGTTGACTTCCCAGCCGGGATCTTCGTTGAGCAGCCATTGATATTGCAGTTCCGGGATGCCGACCTGGAGTGTGACGGCCCGGGTGGTATCGCCGTCGTGGTTGGTTTCGTTGGTGAAGCTGATCAGGTCGCTGTAGTCGCCGGCGGGCAGGCTTTCGGCCTGGGCGTTGAAGGTGATTGGCACGACCGCCGTCCCAAGAGCTGGAATGGTCCCGCTGGCGTTCTCGATGGTCAGCCATTCGTGCGCGCAGGTGACCGAGTAATCGAGGGGTACCCCGGTCCGGTTGCGGACGTTGTAGCTCTTGCCGGCCGGATCGAATGGGCCGCCGACTTGACCCGCCGCGCTGAGGCCGGCGGAGTCCTGGACTTCCATACAGCCTTCGTAACGCACGTAGCAGGCGGCGTAGCCGACCTCCGAGCAGCCGTAGGGGATACGCATGTATCCGTCTTCACCCCACCACGGGCCCCAGGAATTGCGGAGAATCCAGACGCCCCCGGAGTCGTTGTCGTCCCAGCCGACCAGGACGACGGCGTGATTGATGGTCCCCTCGGCGCAGCCGTCGAACACGCCGCCGGAATACGCCTGGAAGGCGCTGTTGACGTAGACGGTGACACCGACGGGGCCGAAGTTGGCGATGGCGTACTTGATCGAGTTGGTGTCGGGTGTGGTGTACGGGGCGCCGATGAATGCCCACGCGGCCAGCCAGTACGTGTGCGGATAGGGGCAGTCACAAGAGACGTCTTGCGCCACGTACGGGAAAGCCGACTCGGGCACGGCGCCGCTCTCGCCGCAGTCGTCGCCTTTCCAGACGTGGTAATTGTGGGCCCACCAGCCGCCGCTGCAACTCCACCCGTTGCTGTTGCAACTGACCAGCCACTGTTCGGATAGATCCACGGATACGCCGTCGCGGATCTTGATGGCACATTCCATGGCCCCGACGGTCCCGAAGGCCCAGCAACTTCCACAGCCGCCTTGATTGCGGATGGGCGTCACCCCATCGTAATCCCGCCAGTCGTAGGCTTCTGGCAGGTCGCGCGTCGGCAGGCAGGGATCAAACGTCGCACCCTCCCACCAGCGCTCTGGCACGACCAGCCCGCAGAGTTCATCCAGGCTGTATTGAGTGGCCGGGTTCTCGCTGACCGTGAAAGTCCAGCCCTCGCGCACGCCCTGATCTCGCAAGGCGTCGATGTCCTCCGCGGTTAACTGTCCCGCGGCGATCGGGCTGACTGCTAACAGCCCCCCCAGCACAATTAGCCAGGTCCAGTGGCGCTTAAGTGACATAACGGGGAAAGTTGTCGGGTATGACATCCTGATTTACCTCCAGTTTAAGGTGCGGAGTACCCATCCAGCAGCGCTGGACAGCGGCGTGGCACACATCGCCGTCGTCCGGTAACCTCGCAGCCAGCTCGCAAATGATATCTTAAGCGAATAAAAGCTAAACACCAACGCTTTTCAGCGTCGAGTACCCCCGTAAATGCCGCGTGGTGGTCGCGAGACCGGAGAAAAGAGCTGCTTGCGTGGGCAATAGGGTGGTTTAGAGCTTTGCTTGATACTCTCCAGCTCAATACGGTTAGACCTGTTTTCCATTGACTGGCATAATGCCAATTACCGATAATGAGTCTATTGCATGAGGGCGCGCGAGCTCATTGGATCGAGTCCGGGATCAATCATTTCGTAGCCGTGCATTTGTGCCTCCCGCTTAAATCGTGTGGAAACACACCGCTAGCTGAATGTAGCCGCGGTGTGTTGCAGATCTTGTACCTACAGCACATCCATGAGAGGCAGGAACATGAATACGAGCAAAATTCCTGGAGTCATAGTGGCATGCATCACTCTGGCGGCGTTCAGTGTCATGCCTGGACTGGCGCAGTTGCCCGATCCCTTTGCGACCTGCGAACTGCCCGGCGGCGGTGGAACCAGCGCGCACTTCGGTGGCCCGGAGATGCCGCCCCTGCCGGCCGACTTCTTCGGTCCGGGTTCCGATCCGTTCGACGGTCAGGTGGCACTGCAAGGCGTGCCGCTGGGTCCAACGCCGTGGGGAACTTACGATGTCGCGGATACGTTGGTCCAGCGTTCGGCGGATCCGTTTGACCGAGCTGATCCGCCGGGGATGGTGGCACATCAAGTGGACATCGAGATTGTGGCGTTGAATCTGGTGTCGGTAGCGCCGATCACAGTAACTTACAATGGCGGCCTGGATCCGGAGCTATGGGACGTCGCGGTCGAGCTTTCACCGGGTTCCCAGCTACCGGGGGTGTTAAGCGCGGTCAAGACACACGCGAATGGTGGGACATTTGATTCCGTCCTGTTTGTCCAGCCGAAATTTACGTTCACGGGCCATGGTGGCGGCGGTGGGCCGTTAGTTTTAGACACACGGCTGGAAGGGATCGCCGCTAATCAGTTGGATTTCGCCGGCGGTACGTGGGTACACGATGTGCATCCCGGCCTGGACATCTTTGTGCAACCCGGCGCGGGCTTTGTACCGGGCGTCAACGAGGTGATTCCGGGTGACCCGACTTCTCAGGAAGTAGTGCCCCTACATGGAATCGATCCCGGCGACGCCGAGCACACGGTCTGTCCGCCACCACTATTGTCGGGGATCCCAGCGGTGAGTGCCGGCGGCCTGGTAGTGCTGACGCTGCTCCTGCTGGCGGCGGGAATCCTGGTAGCCCGCCGGCGAAGGGTGGCGTAGCAGTCCACTGCAAAAGTCATGTAGCGTCCAGGCTCTGTCCCGGACGTAGTTATAAGAGGACGTTTCTCCCGTGATCTTCGGCCGGGACAGAGCCCGGCCGCTACGTTTTCCAGCCGGCGCCGACTTTTTCGGCGGACTGGTAGCGTGGATGCTAAACAACTCCGGTGTCCGCTGGTGCGACTGCCGCTGGTGCGCCCGCTGGTGCGAGAATCCTTTCTCGCACCCACCTACGCTGGGAATCACTTCCCGCCTATCGCAGGATAGGAATCCTGCCAGAGGTGGTGCGAGATGGGAATCTCGCACCAGCAGTAGTTTGGTTGGGCTAAAAGGGCTAAAAGGGAGGGCTAAAAGGGAGGGCTAAAAGGGATAAGTACAATTATAGACTTTTCCTCAATAAGGTTCTTCTCGAACGCCATTAAGTTAACCGCCGGTGGCTTTCCATCAGTTCGCGTTTCAACACGGCCCTGGGGCGGGTTATCCTCGAGTATTGTAACGGCCGGCGTTTGACCGCGCGGCTGGTGCCACAGCATAAACATCATTGACGAGTCCCACAGGGACGGCTGAATGTAGCCCAGGGCGCAGCCCTGGGACCATGACACACACCTACTCCTCTTTAGTCCCGCCAGGGACGGCTGATCGTAGCCCGAGGCGTAACCCTGGGATCGCGGCATGCACAATCCCCTTCTCAGTCCCGCCAGGGACGGTTGATTGTAGCCCAGGGCGCAGCCCTGGGACCACGACACACACATGCTCCTCTTTAGTCCCGCAGGGACGGCTGATCGTAGCCCGGTACGAAGTGCCGGGGTGGTGTATGTGCATCGAGCGTGAGTCCCGCAGGGACGGTTGAGATTTCAGTCGTCCCTGTCGGGACTCTCTTTATCCGGCACGGCACGTAATCCCAGCATTGCATGCTGGGCTACGATCAGTCGTCCCGGTCGGGACTTGGGGGTTGGTGAAGTTCTATTAGTTGGGATGTGTGGATGGGACGTGGGGATGGAGAGCCGCGGCTCGCCGGAAGGCTTGCCCTCCCTCGGGAACGGACTATTTCCGAATCCGCTTTAGATTACTATTCCGGCAAGCCGGGGACTAATCCTCCTTCCGGGCGTTTAGCTTGGCGTGTACACCTTGCCGCATGGATATAAACATTTTCTCGACTATTTCGATGCCGACCAGGACGACGACGCCGAGGATCGCGAGCTTGATCCCTGTTAGGTGATACCCGGATGCGACCGTGACGCCGATGGCCGCCAGTATCCATATCGCGGCCGCCGAGGTAACCCCGATTATCAGCCCGTTGCGGGACATCATTACGCCGGCACCGAGGAAACCAACTCCGGTTATTATCTGCCCGACAACCCGCGACGGATCCGTGGTTTCCGAAGCCACGGCTTTGGCGACAGCGACAAAGATGTAGGTGCTCAGACAAATCAGCATTCCCGTCCGGATACCCACGGGCTTGCCGAGAATCTGTCTCTCAAAGCCGATGATTGCGCCGCAGGCCAGCGCACTCAGGATACCGGGCCAACTGAACGGGGTGATGTCTATAATCTGGTCGAGCATATATTTTCCTTGCGAGAGCAGCACCGGCCGACCCGCATTACCGGGATTTCAAATAGATTACCTTGGGGAATTAGGCCAGTCACCTGTTCCGCCTGGTTTTCCCGCCTCAGCCGCGAAGATTGTCTTACGCCCCGCGAGCCTGAATCCTGTCCTCATTCACCATTCGCCTTTCGCTATTTTTCCTTCGCCATTCGCAATTCTTCACCAATCCCCCACAATCCCCACCACTCTAGTCATTCTCTGTGCCCCCTGGGTGCTCTGTGGTTTATAATCCCACATGCCCGCGCCCACCCGCTACAGCCAATACCACCGAACATGCACACCCGCTCCCGCCACCCCCCAACGTCTCGATAACAAAGATGCTCCGTTTAGGGGGGTGTCAGCATGACCACCTTGGCCACCTTCGGCTCAAATACTTCAAAACAGCATTTTTATGCCGGACGGCAACGACATGATGGCCC
The DNA here is from genome assembly GCA_043820985.1 of Planctomycetota bacterium. Taxonomy (GTDB): domain Bacteria; phylum Planctomycetota; class Phycisphaerae; order UBA1845; family Fen-1342; genus JAAYXS01. The sequence goes on along the minus strand of JBDRDH010000122.1, from coordinate 15,307 downwards.
TGATCGGGAACCGGTTGCTGACGCTCTCGGTTCTGATCGCTGGCCGGTCGCTCACGCTCGCGGTTCTGATTGGGAGGGCGCGTGCTCAGTCACAAATCCACCAGAGCAGCGCGATGATCAACAATAGCACGACGACCACCGTCATCAACCGGCGGCTGGGGCTGGGGGGGGTGATGGGGGTGATCCAGTCGCCGCGGCAACTCATCCTGAAAACCTTCCATGGCCTGACCTTCCATGGCCTGACCTCCCGTGCGCATAAGGGCCATCCGTGACGACGCAACACGATAAGTCAGCCAGGAAACCCGACTTGTGTCAAGCGAAGATCATGAAAGCAGTGGCCGCGCCCTCCCCAAAGACACCAGATGTTTTTATGGCTGCTCTAATCGGCATCGTTCTCCGCGACAGCGACCCACGGTGCCAGGTAGTCGCGAATCCAATCATCGAGTAAAGCGTAATCCACATGGTCGCCGTAGTTGCCATAGGCGATCATTTCAGGCTCCCAGGAAAACTGGATCAGCCGTTCGTGTTCCATGTCAAAACCGTAGGTTGCCGCCGGCTCGGTGTACACGCGATCAACAGTGCCGAAGACTCCCGTCAGATACTCGGCCAGGGCGTCTCTGGGAGACCAGTAGACGGCGACGTGCTGGGAGGTGTGCTCCAGGGCCGGTCCCAGGTCATAGTATCGCGACAGCCCGGGGCCGACCAGGATGAGGCTGTCGACGGTGCCGCCGGCGGGTAGTTGCTCGGCGACCATGACGGCCATCGCGGATCCCGATGAGAATCCGAGCAGGGTAACCGGCGCGACGGGGTGTGCGGCTTGATATTCGGTAATACGCTGGGCCTCGGCGATGGCGCGTACGCGGGTGCGCTCGAGAAAACCCTGGGGCACGAAAAAGCACTCGAGCGGATCCGCCCAGATAATTATCTCGATGGCCTGAGACACGCCCGCGGCTCGGAATCCGCGGTAGAAGCCCTGCATATCCCACTCGCTGTTGTAAGCGCCGGGATAAAACACGACCAGACCCTGCGCGCGAGCCTCGGGTGAGGAGGGCGGCAGAACCCACAACATGCACCCGGTGGTCAGGCTAAGTACGCTCAGCAGCAGGCCCGCTGCTACCATGTTCGGAAGAGTTCGAATGCTCAAGTTCCACTCCATGTTCACCGCGTCAGGTGAGCTCAATACGTAATCGAGTGTGGCAGTATGGCATACATAATGGGGAAAGTGCAATGCGCCATCTAGTCCGGGTATCACTTCAGTCACGGGCCGGTTAGATTGACCGGCACCATGGTCGTCTATGTGGTTTTGATCAGTGCGGCGTTCGTGACGGCGACGATATCCGCCATCCTGGGGATGGGTGGCGGGATACTGCTACTGGCCACGATGTTCTGCTTCATGGCGCACGCCGACGCGATTCCGGCGCATGCGGTCGTGCAGCTTGTCAGCAATTCAACTCGGGCGCTGGCCTACATGCGGAATGTTGACTGGCGGGTGCTGGGGCGGTTCATCATGGGCGCGCTGCCCGGCAGTTGCCTGGCGGTTTTTCTGCTGTTGGTGCTCGGCAAGCTGGACAACAGCGAGCCGTATCTCAAGACATTGATTGGTTTGTACATCCTGGTGGCGGCGTATCTGCCGAAGAAGAAGGGGAGCGCGGCGGCGGGTACTTGGTGGGACTGGCCGCTGATGGGGCTGGTGGCGGGATCCGCGGCGTTGCTGGTGGGAGCCGCCGGCCCGCTAATCGCGCCTTTATTTGCCCGGCGGGCATTTATCAAGGAACGGCTGATCGCGACCAAGGCCATGTGTCAGATATTCCTGCACCTGTCCAAGATACCGGGTTTCCTGCTGCTGCGGACGATCGCCGCACGTTCGGATGGTCTGGTTAACTCAATGCTGGACCTGTCGGATCTGGGTATGTTGGCTGTGCTCATGTCCGTGGCGGTGGTGCCGGGTACATTGCTGGGGAGGAGCCTGATACGTTTTGTCTCGGAACGGGCCTTTATGGCGATGTTCAAGGTTGCTCTGACCGTGGCGGGTTTGAAAGTATTGCTGATAGATGGCCTGTGGCCTTTGTTGGGCCAGTAGTGCTCGGCGACTGTAATGGCGCTGGTGAGGTCAATTCCTACGACATTGATGCTTTCGTACTGCTGGTCGGCGGCGGTGTGGACGGAGCGCATGCTGACGGCCCTGGAAGAAGGATTCAAAGGAGGTGTATGGTTTCGGCTGATTGACCAGGTCTTCAGCCCGCGCAACCTGCAAGTGGCCTTCACGAAGGCGCAGGCCAATAGCGGAGCGGCGGGCGTGAACCGACCCTTGAAGAGCGTAGTGCGGGAAATCTGCACGCTACGTTCTGTGGGAGCCGGAGGCGGGCAACCGCCTCCGGCCACCCGGCGGGAAATCGGCTCAACCGGTCTTCCCTACCCCGAGTATGACTTTTTTATGGGGGACTGTTAGGGGGTATTTCTCCGCGCGACGTTGCGAATGTGCCGAAATAGTAGGTATCAGGATGTTTCCTTGAGGCATGGAGGCCACCGATGCCTGATAGACTTCGCTGGCAGGTTTTAATCGTTCTTGGCGTCGTTATAGCTGAACTGGGGCCGGGAACGCTCAGAGCGGAACTGCCGCATGCCATTGCGGTTGTTGATGACCTGGCCGATCGGGTGATGCTGTTTGATCCACACACGGGTGAGTACCAGGGGGATCTCCTGACAGGCGACTCAGAGAATCTACAAGCGCCCTTCGATTGTGAGATCGGGCCCACGATCGTAATCGGAGAGGCGGAGTATCCAGACACGATACTAATCAGTGACTTGCGACTACGCCGGGTGCTGGCATTCGATGCCAGCGGCGAGACCTTTCTCAAGATTCACATTGTCAATGTGTCAGCACATGGCCTGGCTTATGGACGTGATGGACGGCTGCTCGTCGCGGCGGGTGCGGCGGGTGTGCTGGCGTATGAATTTGGCGGCTCCCCGGTGGGCACACGAGTGGCACCGGAGTTTGTCGACGGACCCGCCAACGCCTGGGATATTTTGATTCGTCCCAAAGCGGAAGAGGGGGCCGGCGATATGCTGATCGCCGATCCGACCCTGGATGTTATCCTGCGCTTCGATATCTCTGGTAACCGCCTGGGGGTGTTTGCCAAGCTGGCAGACTTCAATTTTGTAGAGCAACTGGCTCTGCGCGAGAATGGCAATGTGCTGGCGGTGGATGTCTTTGGCGACATGGTCTATGAGTTTCTCGAAGATGGTAGCTTGCTTCGCACATACGCGGTCAGGCATCCGCGGGGTGTAATTGAACTTTTCAGTGGCGATCTGTTGATATGCAGTGAGGACGGCGTACAGGTCTTCGATGGAGACGATGGCACCTTGCTGGATACAATCATGGCCGGATACCCGACCACGGCTCCCCGATGTGCTCGGTATCTGCGCATACGCCTGCCATCGACGCGCGGGGATTTGAATGGGGATGCCAACATAGATGCCTACGACATCGATGCTTTCATCCTGGCGGTGGGGGTGCCGGAACAGTTCGCCGAGGAATATCCCACTGTAGATCGCATTGGGGCCGGGGACATTAACCAGGATGGTGCCGTCAACGTGTATGACATCGATCCCTTCATCGATATTCTGGCTGGATGATGAGTGTAAGGGCTGGATGGTCGTGCGCGCTACCGGCGCGAGGTACTCTGCCGCGAAAGGGTTGACCTGTCAGATTGGCAGGATAGCTGATAGGAAGCTTACCGGGGTCCTCGCCACAAGTTATTGATAATAAAAAGGTTATGCGGAAAGCGGGCAAGGTGGCCGTTTGGTATTGCCCTTGCTAGTAATGCTGTGGACTACCTGTCTGCGCGGCTATTTTGGCAGTGGCGCGCGGATTATGAGGAGACACAGAATGTCGAAGATCATTGGAATCGACCTTGGTACAACTAACTCGGTAGTGGCCATCATGGAAGGCACCCAGCCGAAAGTCCTGGTCAACGAGTCCGGCTCGCGGCTGACGCCGTCGGTTGTGGCGTTCACTGACAAGGATGAGCGGCTGGTGGGCCAGCGGGCCCGTAACCAACAGGTCACCAACCCGATTAATACCGTCTATTCGATCAAGCGTTTCATGGGCCGCCGTCATAACGAGGTGTCCCATGAAGAAAAGATCGTGCCGTATGCCATCACCGGCGGGCCGGATGAGTTGGTGAAGGTTAAGATTGGCGACAAGGAGTACGCGCCGCCAGAGATTTCGGCCATCGTGCTGCGGGATCTGAAGGCCACCGCCGAGCGTTATCTGGGTGAGACAGTCGAGCGCGCGGTCATCACGGTGCCGGCGTACTTCAACGACTCGCAGCGGCAGGCTACCAAAGAGGCCGGCAAGATCGCGGGTCTGAAAGTCGAGCGCATTATCAACGAGCCAACCGCCGCCGCGCTGGCTTATGGCCTCGAGAAGGATACCAACGAGAAGCTGGCCGTCTTTGATTTAGGTGGCGGTACATTTGACATCTCGATATTGGACGTCGGCGACAACGTCTTCGAGGTCTTGAGCACCAACGGTGATACACACCTGGGCGGCGATGACTTCGACGAGGAGTTGATCAACTTCCTCGCCGAGGAATTCCGCAAGCAGCAGGGCATCGATCTGAAGAAGGATCCGATGGCCTTGCAGCGTTTGAAAGAGGCCTCCGAGCGGGCCAAGTGCGAACTGTCCGGATCGATGGAGACGACGGTCAACCTGCCGTACATCACGGCGGATGCCAGCGGCCCGAAGCACTTGCAGGTGACGATCACGCGGGCCAAATTCGAGCAGTTGATCGGGCCGCTGGTCGAGCGTTGCCGCGGGCCGGTCATGCGGGCGATCGAGGATGCCAAGCTCTCGCCGAAAGAGATCAACGAGGTCGTGTTGGTGGGCGGCTCGATACGCATTCCACTGGTGCAGAAGTTGGTCACCGAGATCTTCGGCAAGGAGCCCAACCGCAGCATCAACCCGGACGAGGTGGTGGCGGTCGGGGCCGCTATCCAGGGTGCCGTGCTCAGCGGTGACAAGTCGGACATCGTGCTGCTGGATGTCAGCCCACTATCACTGGGCGTCGAGACGCTCGGCGGCGTAATGACCGTGCTGATTCCGCGGAACACCACGATCCCGACGAGCAAGAAAGAGACTTTCTCGACCGCGGCTGATAGCCAACCCGCCGTCGATATCCACGTGCTCCAGGGCGAGCGCAAGATGTCGCAGGACAACCGCACGCTGGGGCGGTTTCAGCTTACCGGACTGCCGCCGGCCCCGCGCGGCGTGCCGCAGATCGAGGTTACTTTCGATATTGATGCCAACGGTATTCTGAACGTCTCGGCCAAGGACCTGGGTACCGGCAAAGAGCAGTCGATCGAGATTAAGGCCTCATCCGGCCTGGATGACACCGAGGTCGACCGCATGGTCAAGGACGCCGAGTCGCACGCTTCCGAGGATGAGGCCAAGAAGAAGCTCATCGACCTGCGCAACCAGGCTGACCAGATGGCTTACCAGACGGAGAAGACTCTTAAAGAGCATGGCGACAAAGTCGACGCATCCGTGCGCGGCGATATCGAGCAGGCCATCAACCGGCTGAAGGATGTTCAGAAGGGTGACGATGCGGCGGCGATCGAAAGCGCCATAGAAAACCTGACCCAGACTTCGTACAAGTTGGGCGAAGCGGTCTACAAGGCTGCTGGCAAGGCCCCCGGCGCTGAAGGCACCGCCGCGGCGGGCGCCGCCCCGGGTGGCGCCAAAGCCGGACCGCAAGCCTCAACCGCCACCGCGGACGACGACGTCATCGACGCCGAGTACGAGGTCAAGGAAGACAAGTAACCAACAGCGCCGCGCCACGGCGTTACGAAACAGAAGCACCTTCACCCCGCCGCCGACCGCTCACGCCGTCGGCGGCTTTTTTACGTGTACGGTGCGTTATTCGAGCCGTGTGCTGTTCGAACTTGAGGTCGATAGGCGAGAAGAGGTCGTTTGTTTCCTGCTCGGCACGTTTGCGCGCCTGCAGCAGGTACGATTCGTCGATCTCCACCCCCACACTGTGACGCCCGGATCGCATGGCGGCGATGCTCGTTGTGCCAGTTCCGAGGAAGGGGTCCAGCACGACGTCATCCACGAAGGAGAACATGCGCACGAGCCGTGACGCCAGCTTGAGCGGGAACGGTGCCGGGTGCTTTCTCGTCGAGGCCCCAGTGATGTTCCAGAACTGCTGGAACCACTCACCATAGTCTTTCTTGGTGATCTTGCTCAGTTCCCGCTGTCTAGCGGTCGGTTTGCGATAGCCGCCTGGCTTGCGCTCCATGAGAATGAACTCGATGTCATTCTTGATAATCGCGTTCGGTTCGAAGGGTTTGCCTAGAAACTTGGATCCGTTGTTCACCTCATAGTTGGCGTTGGCGATCTTGTGCCAGATGATCGGATTGAGATTATCGAAGCCGATTTTTCGGCACTGCACACAAATATCCGCATGTAACGGAACCACAACATGTCGGCCGAATTGTTTTCTTGAAAGGCAGACGTCGCCGACTACGCACACGAGCCGCCCGCCGGGAACCAGCACTCGAAAGCACTCCTGCCAGACGGTTCGCAGATTGTCTAGAAACTCCTCGTAGTCCTCGACGTGACCTAGTTGATCGGGGTGTGGGCGATACTCCTTAAGCGTCCAATAAGGTGGCGATGTAATAACCAGATGGATCGACTGATCTCCCAGAAAGGATAAATCACGTGCGTCCCCGAGGACTAACCGATGATTGGTCTTCTCTGGTTTGCTCACGTGCGCGACTCCTAACGCATATCTGCGAAGGCACTCGCGTGCGCTGTTAACGATGTCGCAAAGTTCTTGAACGAGAGATCTATCGCTGGTTCCAAGAACTCACCGCGCAATCCCGATCGTGCATTCGAGGTCAGGAATGCGGCAGCCTCATAGTGTCGTTCTCGAACCAGCTTGCGTAATAGGATCTCGTAGCGTTGACAGTAGGAAGCGTCGCGGAACTCTTCGAATACGCAAAAATGTGGTTCACGTACCGAGACGGGCTTGCGCGACTTTTCTGAGTCTTCTAACAGGAACAAATAACCCAACCATGGCCGTGATGAGTTGGATAAAGCTCCTTCGCGGAATGCTGTCCAGAGGTCCACGGCGCTGCCGATCGCTTCTTCGGTTCGATTGTTGAAGTTGTTACCGAAAGAACCAACCTGCGACTTGGCCTCGATAACCACCAGCAATGTTCCGTCCACCACTACCAGCATGTCCCAGTTCTTGGTGGCACGGTAATAGCCGGGAAGTTCCAAACGCTGCTTGGTATATATCGCCGCGTCGGGTATCCCAGCGTCTCGGACGATCTCGCCGATGAGGTTGATGAATCCGTTCATCTGGGCGCCACCGGTCACGGCCGCCCGGCGTCCTTGGTCGCGACTCCCTCTATGACGTTGCGCTGTGCTCTGTCGTTCTCGAGTTTCCCAAAATAGTGCTATAGCTTGTCGCAGTGATACTTTCAGCTTTTCAGGATTTATTGCCATGAACACAGCATACATTGGTACGGACAGATACTCAACGTTCTGGTTTCGTAGCTCTCCCCGATATTGGTGGTTCAGACAAGTACCGCGAGTACTACTCACATCCCCCCGCGGCGATGCAGGCGATGAAGGCGTCGATGTCGTAGGAGTTTACTTCGCCGTCGAGGTTGAGGTCGCAGGTGCAGATGCGGTGGCAGTCGGGGTACTGCTCGGCGTAGTTGTCTTCGCCGCTCATGGCGAGGATGAAGGCGTCGATGTCGTAGGCGCTGACCGCCCGGTCGCAGTTAGCGTCGCCGAGAACGAACTCATTACATTCGTGTCCGACGGCGGCTTCGGCCAGCGTGCTGAATTGATGGACGTCGTTGCCTGACAAACCATCGTCCTCGTCGCCGAAACCCAGGTAAATATCCTGTGGCACGCTGGTGCCGGCTTTGATAATGCCGTAGCCGCCGATACCGAGGAAGACTTCGGAGACATATACGCCCTCCGGCAAGGTCACCTGGACCCACCCCAGCAGCGTGGCATCGACGTCGTGGCGATAGTGCAGGTCGAGGTCGTCGAACACCGGATCGTTCTGCACGCCGAAGCCGTCGAGGTAAGCCAGGCCGAAAATGTTGGACAACAGCGTGTCCTCATCTTCCAGTGAGCCCTGGCCGACATAGTCCCAGCGGACAAAGGTGTCGTTGACGTAATCGTAGGATTGCCAGTCGGCTATGGTCCCGCCGCCGCGAACCTCAATGTCCAGGCTGATGCCATTCCACGATTCCGGACCAGAAGACATCTGGGCATAGATGTAGAGTAACTCGCCTGACTGGACAGCGGCATTCTCCAGGGCCGGACTCTGATTCAAAGGTGACAATTCATCGACACCAGTCGGAGCCAGAAAGAGCCTCAACTGGCCATTGGCCGGCACAACCAGCATGCCGGCGACAGTCAGTAGAAGAGACTTGGCAAGGATCTGGAAGGCGTTCATGTTCTGTGTGTGGCTGTATTGCAAAGTGTTAAACTCTAATGACTTACGCGATTCCGGCCAGGCTTGATGGTCTTGTCATCCGCGGCCTGGATACCTGTCGCTGCAATTGTTATCGGCAGTGTTCCATTACCTCGGCCTACTTCCTGGGCAATTTTTGCCTACCTACGGAGTGATCCAGTCGAATCTTTACTATGGCACTTGCCCGGGTGACCTATAATTGTGGTGGCTGGTATGGGCTGGTGGAGGTAAGTATGCGCTCATGTCCGCAAGGATTGGCGGCGTGGGGTGGTGGTGCTGTACCGGGACTCCTGCTCATCGGATTAATCCTGGGCTCCACACTTTCCGTCTCGGTGCGCGCCGATATCTTCCACCTGGCTTCAGGGGGCAAGCTGGAAGGCGAACTCCTCGAACAGGACGACCAGTATTACAAGATTCGCACTGTTTTGGGGACCGTAACCCTCGCCGCGGATGCGATCGTCCGTGTTGAGTCGGCCCCGACTCCCTTTCAGGAGTACGATCTGCGGCGTGAGCAGGCGGATGATACCGCCGCCGACCAAATCGCCCTGGCGCAGTGGTGCCAGGAAAATGGCTTGGCGCGCGAGTGGCGCCAGCACCTGCAACGGGCCATCGAGCTGGACCCCGACAATGCGAAAGCCCGACAGGCTTTGGGGCAGGTGCGGGTCGGTGACATGTGGGTGGATGGTCGCCGGGTGATCGGGGCGCGTATCGAAGAATCATCCCCGGCAGCCAATCCTGAAGCCGCAACACAGCCAACCGAAGACTCCACACGCTTAGTGGCGGCGATCCAGGGTACCTGGCGGCGGCGGATCACCTCGATCAGGAAAGCCCTTCTGGAAAGCTCATTGCCGCGACAGGTCGAGAAGGGGCGTGAACGGATCCAGGAAATACAAGATCCCCTGGCGATCGTTCCTTTGGCGGAAGTATTAAGCGCTGGTAATACCACTTCCCGGCAAGTGCTCGTGCAGGCTCTGAGCCGTTTCCCGGATGACGTGGCCACGATCAATCTGGTTGTCGTGGCCCTGGCCGATCGCAGTCAGTCAGTTCGCCAGCAAGCGGTTGCTGAACTGGTGCGCCGTAACGATCCGCGGGTCACGGCGCAGTTGCGCAAGGCGATTGAGGGCGGCGATGATGTTCTAATCCGACGCGCGGCCGTGGCCCTGGGGGCGCTGAAAGCGCGCGAATCCATCCCGGAGCTGATCAACGCTTTGAAAGCGCGCCGCGATAAGCTGGTGGAAGTGCCGGTCGGGCGCTACTTTGACACTTTCGGGCATATATTCCAGCGCCGCACAGTGCTCATTGGCACGATGCCCGTGGCGGTCAATCCAGTGATTGGCGTATCCAATCCGGCGCAATTAATTGAGATGGAACGACGAATGATGAGCGTCACCGTATTTCGCACGGAGGTACGCGACGCGCTGCGGAAAATCTGTAACGTGGACTTCGGATTTGATGAATTAGACTGGGCTCGGTGGTATGAGGAGCATGGACAATGACCAGATCCGGGTTGATAGTCATATTGATGCTGGCGGTGGGATGGGCCGTGGCTGGTGAGAATCAAAATGGTCAGTCAGCGACGGGGACTCCGTCCGAGGACCTGCAAGCGCTGGAACGCTCGGCCCGCGTGGAAGCCGCCGCCGCGCTGGCCAAATTGGAATTGATCCAGGCGCGCCAAGCGTTGAAGCAACAGCAATACGAGCCCGCCGCCCTGAAAGCCCAGCGTGTGCTGGCGTTGCTCCAGCAGCTTCCGCCGGAAGTCGATACGAGCGCGGACGAGCTACAAGCTGAGGGGGTTCTGGCCATCGCCGCGCGGCATGGAGTTGACGTTGAAGCGCTTAAGCGTGACGCATACGTAACGGCGGATGTTGAGTTGCCCCCACTGGCTAGTGATCCGAACCTGGACGCGAAAGTCCGACAGGCGGCTCGGCTCTCACGCGGCTACACCGGCGCACCCACCGCCGATATCGACACGCGTGGCGACGAGCGCACGTTGCGCGCCCGGGCCTTGCGGCAGCAGGCGCATGAACGCCATGGCTACCGGCCCTCGGCGGAGATCATCGATCGCGACGCGTTGCGCGTGCGCGCGGACGAGCGCGTGCAGTACCACGCGGCGCTGGCCGAGGCTTACCGCGACTCGGAAGCGCGCATGCTGATCGAGGCCGATGAAGCGCGGGTGGTCCCGGAAGGCGTCATTTCCTATCCGCCAAACTGGCCGGAGATCGTCAAGAAGCGGGAGAAATACGCCGGCGGCATGGTCGCGCGCTCGCCAAGCTGGTACGACAAGGATGGCCGCGAGTGGTACGTGGCGATATACGACATACACGACCTGATCTACGTCCCGCCGGATTTCACGCCGATCGAGTTCAATCCAATTATCAACCAGCGAAACGCGCAGGACCGCGCGGCACTGCGCTGGCGGAGTCAGATTTTCAATGGATATCCGGAAGATCTGGCGGCCGGCATACCGCTACTGCGCTACTTCGGCGGGGTGGATGACGTGGCTTACCGCGGGCCAAAGTACAGTCTTGAACGCCAGCAGCAGATCATCGAGATGATCGAGGCTTTCACCGGTCCACCCGAGCCGGGCGCCAAGATCATCCCACTGGCACCATAGCGGTTCGGCGCGAAAATTATGTAGCGGCCGATCCGCTGAGTCGGCCGCATGTCAGAGCCTGAGTCGCGCAAGGTATACCCTCGCTGGCGCTTCGGGCTCTGATTGCTTGATCGGGGGGATGTTAACCTGCCTCATTGTCCCGGGTAGATGATCAGGCGGTCGTGGACCAGCACGGCGATATCATCGATGCCGTCGTTGGTCAGGTCGGCGATCAGGACCTCGCGCGGTTCGCCGTACGCGTCGGGATCGTCAGAGAAACGTTTACCTTGAAAGACCTGAAAGCGGAGCGCGCGCGTCAGGTCGCCATCGGGCAGGGTGGTCAGCACTTCGAGGTTGGCCTTACGCACATCGACGGCGACGACGTCGCGCACGCCGTCGTGATTGACGTCGCCGGCGACCGAGTCGCCCAGCCAGGCGCCTTTCGTGTCGGTCTCGTAAGAGCACTGCTCGACCAGCGTCGGGGCGATTTCGCCCGGCGTCAACAGGGCCAGCTTGTCGGCATCGGCCATCAGTAACGCGTGTCGGCCACTTGTGCCAAGCGACAAGGCCTGCATGGCGGTCAGATCGTAGTTGCCCACCGGGATCGAATGCGCGACGGCATAAGCCTGATCAGCCCGTCGGCGCAGCACAAGCAGGTCGCGCGACTTGCGGTCGTACATCGCCAGGATCGGACTGCCGGCCTTGTCCGGAATCGCCGCCAGACCGGTGATTTCGGCGTCGGCGGTTTCCGGATTGTATTGATCGATAACCGTCCAGCGACCTTCGCGCACCATCAAGGCGCGGGCCAGGCCCTTTTGTGCCAGCAGCAGTTCCGGCTGGTCGTCGCCGGTGACGTCGATCAGGGCCAGGCCGCTGGGGCTGGCGTGGCGCACCAGACCGCTGCGCGTATCGTCACCTTTCAATTCCACAAAGCTGCCGTCGGCTTGCTGCAGGAAAGTCCGCAAGGCTGAATATGGCATGAAGAGCAGCAAGTCGCCACGACCATCCTGATCGACGTCGGTGAAGCGCAAACCGCTCGGATCATCATCCAACTCTTCAACCAGCCAACTTTGTTTCTCAGTGTTCGTGGCTAGCTCGATGAGGTGAATCCGTGCTTCGGTTTCTTTCTCATCTTTCTCCTCGTCAGCGTCTTCCTCGCCGGTAGCGGCTGGTTTGTCGCGCTTGACGTATGCCAGGTACGTTTTGTCGCTGGCGGTTTGCAGACGGCCCACGGCGGCCACCAGGGGCTGACCGCTGATGGCGAGTGGTTTGGGAAAAGTCAGTCGGCCGCTGTCAAAATGTGAAATGCCGAGCGTCTTTTCCTCGGCGGAGACGCTCAACAGCTCGCAGCGCCCGTCGCCGTCGATATCCGCCGCTTGCAGATCTATCGTCCGCACCAGGCCGGGGTAGGCCTGGCCGGTGCCGAAGCCGTCGGGTGTGCCGATGAAGAGCATCAACTGGGCGGCGTCCGGGTCGGCGGCGACGCAATCCGGCAGACCGTCGCCGGTCAGATCGCCCGTGACCATGGGCAGACGCTTGCTCTTGGCCTTGAGGGGATATGAATAGAGGCGCTGCGGCCAGTCCGGCGTCGAGCCGGTATCGTCGAGTGCTTGCCAGTGATAGTGGTTGAGGCGGCCAGTGACGGCCTGGATGGCCAGCAAATCGTCGCCATCTGGTTTGTTAATGACGGTCATGCTGCGGGTCTTGGGCACTTTTATGCGTCGCAATGCGCTGAGTGTGCCGCGCTCATCCTGCAAGTAGACACATACGCCGAACTCATCGTCGTCGGAGCCGATGATGAGATCCGTGCGACCGTTGCCGTCCAGGTCGGCGGGTAACAACAGACCGGGCTGCTTGATGCCGTGTACCAGGCGTTGGGGCTTGGCCAGGCCGCCATCGGGTTTTTGGTGATAGACCTGGAGCACGTCGGCGCCCAGCAAGGCGACGTCGGCGCGGCCGTCGTGGTTAAAATCGCCGACGCACAGGGACCCGCCGCGCGGATCACCTTCCGCGGCTCGGCGACTGTCGGCGGGGCCGAATTCGCCATCGGCATGGCCGGGCAGGATGACCAGCTCTCTCGGCTCGCCGAAGAAGACGATGTCGGGGTGTTTGTCGCCGGTGAGTTCGGTGATTTTGAAGGCGGCGATGCGGTAGGCGACGGGCACGTTCTCGCGGCGCATGTTTCCGTGGCTGGGGATCTCGTTGCGTTCGAGCTCCTCGGCGGGCTGAGCCTCGTCGCCGTGAGTGGGCTGGTAGAAGAGCTCGATCCGCGACTGATGGGCGTTCCACAGGGCGACGTCGGTCCGCCCATCGCCGTCGAGATCAGCCAGTTCAAGCTGCCCGATCCCCGGCTTGATCTTGTAAATCTGCATCGGCCCAAACCCGAAATACCGCGCCAACGACGCCCGCTGCTCGGCGGTAATCTGCGAATCGTCCGCACCCGCCGCGGCGACGGTTGTGGCGAGGATCGCAAGGCCGATCAATATGATGCTCGTTCGCGGCATACGGGACACCTCCAAGTGGAGCGGTCAGGATCAGTTTAGTGGCATCAGTGGCATTGTAGAGCCCCCCGCGAGTTGTGCCAGCGAAGCAGTGGAATCGTGCAAGAGAGGGAGAAGGTCTCCAGCACCATAGGGAGGGCGAGGCTCCTGCCGAGCCAGTAGCGTCCACCCTCCGTGGCGGACGTAGGCTTTAACCAGTAGCGTCCACCCTCCGTGGCGGACGTAGGCTTTAACCAGTAGCGTCCACCCTCCGTGGCGGACGTTGGCGTTAACCAGTAGCGTCCGCCCTCTGTGGCGGACGTTGGCGTTAACCAGTAGCGTCCGCCCTCTGTGGCGGACGTAGGGCGAGGCTCCTGCCGAGCCAGTAGCGGCCCGCGCCTCGCGCGGCCGACATGGTCTCATCCCCCCACACCATCCGTGACGCATACCAGTTGACCCCGCTCAACCTCCACCGTACCTTGCCGACATGTCAACGGGGCACCAGGTCAAGCCGACTCACAAAGCCGTCAAGGACTACTACGCGGCGCTGCGGACCTACGCGGGGCAACAGGTCGCGCACGAAGGCGCCGTCCGTTCCGCCTTCCAGAACCTCCTCGCCGATACCGGCCGCAAGTTCGGCTGGACGCTGATCCCGGAACTGACCATCGACGCCAATGGCCACCAGATCCGCCCGGATGGCACGTTTCGCGACGAATTCACCATCGAACGCGGCTACTGGGAGGCCAAGGACACCGATGACGACCTCGAAACCGAGATCGCCAAGAAGATCAAGCGCGGCTACCGGCTGACCAACACCATCTTCGAGGACACGCGCCAGGCCCACCTCTACCAGGACGGCAAGCCGGCCTACCTCGCCGACCTGACCAACCCGCAGCAGCTCTGCGACCTGCTCAACACGTTCTTCCGCCACACCGAACCGGCCCATGAGGACTTCAGCACGGCGGTGGACGAGTTCAAGCAGCGCGTACCCGACCTGGCCCGCGGTCTGGTCGATTTGATCAATCGCGCCCACGATGACAATCCGCGCTTCGCCGCCGCGTTCGGCAAGTTCTACGACCTTTGCCGACAGTCGCTCAACCCGAACCTCAGCACCGCCGCCGTCGACGAGATGCTGGTGCAGCATCTGCTTACCGAGCGGCTGATCCGCACGGTGTTCGACTCGCAGGACTTCACCCGCCGCAACGTCATCGCCGCCGAGATCGAACGGGTCATCGACGCCCTGGTCAGCCAGTCGTTCAACCGCCACGACTATCTCAAGCGCCTCGATCGCTTCTACGTGGCGATCGAACAGGCCGCCCGCACGATCACCGGCTTCGCCGAGAAGCAGCACTTCCTGAATGTCGTCTACGAGCGGTTTTTCCAGGGCTACTCCGTCAAGGTGGCGGATACGCACGGCATCGTCTATACGCCGCAGGAGATCGTCGATTTCATGTGCGCCTCGGTCGCCGAGGTGCTGGAGCAGGAGTTCGGCAAGAAGCTGGGCGACGCGGGCGTGAACATCCTCGACCCCTGCACGGGGACAGGGAACTTCATCGTCAACCTGATCCGGCGGATCCCCAAGCGCGACCTGCCGCGGATGTACCGCGAGCAGCTTTTCGCGAACGAGGTGATGCTGCTGCCGTACTACATCGCGGCGCTGAACATCGAGCACGCCTACTACGAGCGCACGGGCCAGTACGAGCCCTTCGAGGGATTGTGCTTCGTCGACA
>JBDRDH010000121.1:0-3471 GCA_043820985.1 Planctomycetota bacterium | reverse complement strand
CGGTGCTCGCGCTCAAGAGGTTCTCGGAAGTGTGTTTGCCACCTGCACTCAAAACACGATCAAGGCGTTGACCTTACTATCCCACGTCATTCGCGCCCCCGCCCCCGCGACGTGATGCGTTGGCACGCTAAACAGATACGTTCTGGATTATCACCGAGGCTGACCGGTCCGTGACGACCGTGCTGCTGCCGGAGGATTACTAAGCGAACAAACCCGCCCGGCGGTTTGTCGCCGGGCTTCAGCACAAGGAGGGTAGACCATGATGCACAAGAGAAGACGTTGGACAATTACGAAAGCCAAAACGCCGGAACAGCTGGCGCGTGACCTCACGGAGCAAACGTGGACGCTCTGCACGGGATTCGAGCTTGAAGGCTACTTGTTCCTAAACGATTCGATTTCGGAGGACGGTGCGCAGGAATACGCCATCGTCCGACCGCTGCCCGACGAGACCTATGTCCAAGTCGAATCGATCACGTTCGGCTGGTGCTCGTTCGAAAAGGGCCTGGCCAACGTGAAGCACGTTATCGCCGGCGCGGCGGACCGGAGTGAATTCCGGCACGCCGTGGCCCCACGGCTGGAGACGCCGGAGGTGCACGGCCGGTGCCCGCTGTGCGCGTGAAGATGACGGCATGACGACAACGCCCGCTGGAGAATCAGCGGGCCAACCATAGGAGAAAGAAGGTATGGCACTGACAAACACAAACACGCTCGCACGGTGCTTCCATGAACTGAGCGAGGGCGAAGCGGTTCCGATTCCCGAAGGCGAAACGTGGCGTGCCATGCTCAGACGCACCCGTGCTGAAGGGCGAATAGCGGAAGTCGTCGAGGAGACGTACTGGCACTACCTGGAGGCGCTCCCGCCGATTTACATCGACGAGAGTTTCTTCTGCTTCGCTGAGGGGATGGAGCCGTTCCGGCTTTTTTGGCGGCGAGGGTGCCGCTACTACGTACGGCGACTCAACTGGAAGCAGACCCACAAGCTGTGTGACCTCGCCGGCATCAGGCGAGATTACTACTTCTACTGACAGGCTAGCGCGCCCGGCCTGCAGGGTCGGGCCTCATCGAGGGGAAGACGATGACCACCACAAAACAAAAAGACGCAACTACCACGCTCAGCGACCGAGCGGCGAAGATGACCTCGGTCGTGTCCTATCCGAAACGATGCTCGCTGTGGGGCCGGGCCGACTACCGCGGGAACTGCGACGGCCGGCTGTTCCTGGGCTTGCTGCTCCGATACAAGCCCAAACGGGTGGCCGACCCGATGATGGGCTCAGGGACAACCCGCGATGTCGTCGCTTGGCTGAACCACAGGGAGGACATGGGCATCGAATACTGGGGAGGCGACCTGAAGACAGGCTTCAACCTGCATGGCCAGGACCTGCCGGGCGAATTCGATTTCGTTTGGCTGCATCCGCCGTATTGGAACATCGTCCGCTACAGCGACGACCCGCGGGACCTGAGCACCTGCGACGAATACAAGCACTTCATCGAGCGCCTCAGGCTGTGCTTGACGCGATGCTACCGAGCCCTCGTTCCGGGCGGCCGGCTGGCCGTCCTGGTCGGCGACGTGCGCCGGAAAGGAGCATACACGCCCATCGTCCGGGACCTGTTGAACATGGAAGGCGAACTCGGCCGGCTGCGGTCGGTCATCATCAAGCTGCAGCACAACTGCCAATCCGACCGGACAGCCTACGCCGCGATGGAGGACGTGCCCATCCAGCACGAATACTGCGTCGTTTTCAGGAAGCCACAGTAGCCGGAGCATGCCGACCATGCCGCGGACCCGGCCACCGTCCGGCGGCCACCCGCGGCCAACGTTCCCTCGCGGTGGCCGTCACGGGTTCGCAAAACAGCCCACTCGAGGAAACACGTCCCCGATTGAGCCCGGAGCCTGCTTCACATCCCCGCAGATGGCCCGCCGGCCTATCGAGTCGCAAGCATCCCCAATCTGTTCAGGCGAACTTCGCCGACCTTTCGAGGACACGCCGGGCCCTCCACCGGACGCGTGCGAAAGCCTCCTTCTGTTGCGGTCGAACTGCCTGTGAGACGCGACACGATTCGATCGGCCGTTAGAACCGGCCCATCTGACGAGGCATCCAACCAGCCGCATTGGCCAACCGCTGCTTCGATGCCGTCTTGATAGATAACTGATTTATTCACAGCTATTTACGCACGAACCACGTTGCCGTTTGCCCACCATCCCAAGACTGGCGCAGGGGTGACGAAAGCACCAACTCCTGCTATATTGATTCGCATGCCTTCCACAGCCCCGCCAACTCCGTACCCCGCTGACCCGAAGTCGGCCGTTGCTGACGTGCTCGTTCGCCGCGTCCGCGTGCTCAGCCTTGCTCAGGTGGCTCGGACTTGGTTCGCCGATGCCGCTGACCCGCGAGGGGGAGCACAACGGCTGATGCAAGCGCTCCATCGCCGCGGCCTAGTCGAGTCAACGAGACTGATGGCCCGCCCGGAGATCATCCCCGTCAAGCCGCTGGTGACTTGGCAGCCCGGACTCCCGCGCCCGGACTTCGCGCCGGTTGCATGGACGTTGAAGAGCCGGCGGCGCAATCAGGCGCCGGTTGCCACCCCCTGCGTAGTCGCAGCCACGGGCCGCCATCCGCGCCCCACGGACACGACACATGATCTGCACCTCGCCGCGGTGTTCCTGCTGATGTGCAAGGAGCTGCCGACCAGAGCCTGCTCCTGGGTGTTCGAGGACGATCTCATTCGCCCGAGCCAGAAGCTACCTGACGCGTTGGTAACGGACGGGAGGGCCAAGACCGCGATCGAGTGCGGGGGGGAGTACGACCGCCCGCGCCTGGAAGAAGATCACGACTACTTTGCCCGAATGGGATACGGATACGAGATCTGGTGATGCCCTCGCGCGATGATGACATCCTCGACCACATCGGTCTCTACCGCATCAGCCTCAGGTTCATCATCGAGCATCGTTTCTTCGAGGGCGGAAACTGCGGCAACGTCGTCCAGCGGCTGATCAAGCAGAAACGCATTCAATCCGTCGACGGCCTTCCCGGTTCCCTTGCCTACTACCAGCTAACACTCGGCGAGGCTCGGGCACGCAGCCTTCCGCAGGACCGCGGGCGGGCGCTCGGGCCGCGAGCGCTGGCGACACACCTGGCCGTCCTGTGGTTCTGCTGCCTGCCGAGCGTGCCCCGCCGCCGGTTGGAGGTCGGCGAACTCGAAAAGCTGTTCGGCGAGGTGCCGTCCGGTTGCCCACACGTCGCCCAGGCGGGTTCGAAGCCGCGGGTCTACCGGGTATACCTTGTCAGCTCGGCGACACGAACTGCTGACGTCATCAAACGGCTTCGCTCTGAAATCGCTGCGGCCGTTCGTAAGCGCCCTCTCGATACGTGGATCGCTGGAGGTCGCTACGTGTTTGCCTTGCTCACCGATGCTGTGCCGCGCGCCCAAGCGCTTGCTCGCGCGGTTCAGCGGGCCGAACTCCATCGCGCC
>JBDRDH010000120.1:0-9582 GCA_043820985.1 Planctomycetota bacterium | reverse complement strand
CTGGACACGGCCAGGATGAACCCGTCGATGTCATAGGCGTTGATCGCGGCGTCGCAGTTCATGTTGCCGAAAACATACGAACCGAAC
Organism: Planctomycetota bacterium; assembly: GCA_043820985.1. Classification (GTDB taxonomy): domain Bacteria; phylum Planctomycetota; class Phycisphaerae; order UBA1845; family Fen-1342; genus JAAYXS01. The sequence continues at coordinate 9,495 of JBDRDH010000120.1, read as the reverse complement.
TCGTCCGCACCCATGTCCACGCGCGCGTTGCCGTCGTTGTCACCGTCCCAGACGCGCACCTCACCGTCCACGTCAGTCTCACCCGGCTGGGGCGCAAACGCCAGGTCGCCCGTGTCGATGCACGGTGAATCTGCACCCAAGTGGTAGTCGTTATCCTCCCAGGTGTCCGGATCATCGTCGGGGCCATCCGCATCTAAGAAACTGGGTGGTGCGACAATATTGCCGTCACTCCAGTCGAAAGTACAGCCCGACGCAATATATGCCCACGCCCACCCACCTTCTATATTGCTGTGGGATGCCACACAACTGGAAGTGCTCTGCAGGGAAATCTCTGGACCATCAACGGCAGTGTCATTCCACAGGATTGACCCGGACAGCTCTAAGCTGGTTCCGTTCATGCATGAAATGCCCCCACCGTATGAACCCGCTGTGTTTCCGCCGATGGTGCAGTTGGCAATTATGAGATCTGCGCCCGAACAGCGACTGCCACCACCGCCAAGCGCAGCCTCATTATCAACGATAATACAGTTGTTCACGGTGAAGTCCGGGTAACCTTCGGACACGTGGATGCCGCCCCCTTGCCTCGCTGCATTCCCTGCAATTACGCAGTTTGTAGGTTTCGAGAGATTATAAGGATCAACGACGCAGAGTCCGCCACCGTTGCCACCTGCCGTGTTGCCGCCGATCAGACAGTTCTCAATCGTCACGCGGCCGTACTCCCAGTGGATGCCACCTCCGTCGTCGTCATCCATCGTACCGGCTACGTTCTCCGTAATGATGCAGTGGGTAATCGTCGGGTAGCTATGTCGGCAATATATGCCTCCGCCATCGTCGCCAGTGGCGTTTCCTGTGATAGTACAGTTCTCGATCGAGGGATCGCTCAAGGAGCAAAATATGCCACCGCCACTGCCTTGGCTCCAATTGTCGGTGATCGTGCAACTGACAATAGTCGGATCACTCTGTTCACAGTAAATGCCACCACCACGGCTGCCAGCTTCATTTCCAACGATAACGCAGTTCTTTATTGTCGGATTGCTATAGTAACATTTGACGCCTCCTCCGCAGTTATCGCTTCCATCCACAAATCCATCTGTGACAGTGAAGCCGTCTAGGACCGACTCCGGTCCTTCATCAAAACGGAACTGAAATCCGCGCCCTTCATTCGTGCAGTCTATAATACAGTTGTCAGGTCCGTTTTCCGAGCGAACCGTGATAGCGAGACCGCCAAAGTCAATGTCCCTGTTTAGCGGGCCGATGTACGTGCCGTCGGCAACAACAACGGTGTCACCGTCGATTGCAGCGAAGATTGCGGATTGGATGTTCTGTTTGGGCCCACAAGTTGCGCCATCCCATGTCTCGCAGTATCCGTCCCAGATGTCATTGCCCGTACCACCGTTGACGTGAATGCTCGCCCGTACTTGGAGAGTGGCGGAGACGCTGGTAATTGAGCAATTACCGTCGGTGACAACCACATCGTACGCGTCCCGGTCACAGGCCATTGCTGGGTCAATGATGAGCGTGTCCGTCGTCGTTCCTGAGATGCGGCCGTCGTCGGCGAGGGGGATACCTTCTTTTCGCCACTGATAGTTGAGGGAACCCTGTGCCTGAGCTTGGACAACAAACACCGCCGGATCGCCAAAGAACACTACCTGATTGACTGGCGGCTGCAGAATCGCAGGGAAGTAAATATCAAGTCGCCACGTGTCTCCGTAAACTACGCCATTATCCGCGCCCCCGAACAGAATGGTCTCACCCCTTGCTGCATCGTAGGCCATGGCTGATTGTCGCCGTTGTGATGGCCCGATGTCGGTCAGGAACATCCACGTGTCCCCGTTCCATGCCCAAGTTTCGGGACCTGGATCGCCGTGAGATAGCATGGTTTCCCGCCGAGAAGAGTCGTACGCTAGCTTGGGGCCAGAGTACTCGCCAGGCCCCTCGGTGCTGCAAAGAGACCACGTATCGCCGTCCCACTCCCACGTTTCTCCACTGTACCCTGAATCAGTATAGCCACCGAAGAGAACGACCAATTCCCTGGCCGAATCGTAAGCCATCGCATGACCACTACGTGCCGACGGCCCGTCTACGTTTCGCTCGGACCATGTTTCGCCATCCCACTCCCACGTGTCATCGTAGCGCCAGGTGTCTTCTGCACCACCATACAACACGGTCACACCGCGCTCGATATCGTAGGCCATGGCTGCGTGGTACCGTGGCCATGGACCTGTATCACTCCGCTGTAACCACGAAGTCCCATCCCACTCCCACGTCTCTCTATTCGCTTGGTAGCTAACCTGCCCACCGAAGAGGACTGTTACGCCACGTACCTCATCAAAAGCCATGGCATGTCTCTGGCGAGGCGATGGGCCTTCCGTGCTGCGCAAGACCCATGTTTCGCCATCCCACTCCCAAGTCTCTCCATTATCTTGGCCATCAACCTGGCCACCGAAGAGAACTGTCACGCCGCGCCACGTGTCATAGGTCATCGCATGACCGTAGCGCGGCGCTGGGCCCTCCTCGGTGAGAAGCGCCCACTCGGCGCAGGACTCGCCGGCAGCCGCCCCGTCACCAGTGCACGCAGCCCAACCAAAAAGAATCAGCACGGAGTTGATGACGAAACGTCGATTCATCGCTGTCCCCTTTCGATGTTGATATGTCACCTCCTGTCCCCGAGCCTCACCCGGCCAGGGACATGCTAGCAATATCATACCACATCCGGCCTGCCAGAGAGTAAGGATAATCTGTGAAATGGGCTGCATACTGCGTAGGGCGTGCTTTGGTTTGGGGACTTAACCGCCAAGTCGCCGAGAGCGCCAAGGACGCCAAGAAAGCCTAAAGGTTTGGGGGCGCGGACCCTCAACCCTCGCTGGCGCTTTTGGCTCGGATTGAGGAACCCGCTCGCTGGCGCTCGGGGCTCGGATTGAGGGGGCGCTGGCTGGCGCTGCGCGTTCGGATTTTGGGGATCGGTACGGTGTGTAGCCGCCATGACCGGGATGGAGATCGGTCGCTACATTCCTCGGCCGCCACGACCGGGACAGAGCCCGGTCGCTACGTTTCGGCCACGCGGGGCGCGGGCCGCTACGTTGTTGCCTCGTTGCCTTGGTGCCTGGTTGCCTGGTTGCCTGGTTGACTTCCTTATCCTCCGCCGACCAGGGCGATGAAGCCGTCGATGTCGTAGGCGTTGATGTCGCCGTCGTTGTTGGTGTCGGCTAACAGGCGGTCGCAATCGGGGTAAGTACCTTCGTAGTCGCAGCCGGGGCTCAGGGCGCAGATGAAGGGGTCGATGTCGTAGGCGTTAATCTGGCCGTCGCAGTTCATGTCGCCGGTGGAATGTGTTGGGGGTGGGCGGAAGTCCGCGCAGGTCAGCAGGTGATCGGAAGCCTCGGAGTCACTGCTTTCCAGGCCGTAAGTGCTCAATCGGTCGGGAGACATTTCGGGTGTATAGAGGATGAAGTGATTGCCGGCGGTGAGTATGGCATCGGTGTAGACTACGTAATCAAGGTGTCCGGGCCAGTAGGAGCTACCGTCATTGCGCCAGGTGTAGCCCATGCGCTTCTCGGTTTGGCGGAAGATCAGACGGGTCAATGGTGAGCCGTCCCAGTCAGGATCAAAGTCCGGGCCATAAGTACCTTCGTTGACGATATCACCAGTCAGTAGCGTGGTGACCTGCTGAGCCAGGCCGACGAGATTCATATCGCCGGTGATGACGATCGGGGTATTCTCGTCGAGTTGCAGCACGCCACCCGGTTCGCGCGCGTCACGAATGAAGCCCATGATGCGATCGATCTCGTTCTGTCGGCCGGAATCGTTGTCACAGCAGGGCAGGTGGGCGTTGATTAGTAGCAGGGGGGTGTTCCAGATTGAAGTTGTGTCCAGCAACGCGGCGATATTGCCATCCAACGCCCAAGTATCAAGGATGGGATAGCGGCTGACTACGGGGCAGTCGTTGACATCGGCGGCATACCAGGATTGCCCCGCTTCCAGCGGTACCCACGCCGCCACCAGGGCCGCGACTTGTGACGGGGTGTGGTTGTAGATCTCCTGAAAGCTGATGATGTCCGGGGCGACCGCCGCGAGTTGGCGTCCGAAGCGTGGTTCCTGTCCCGAGCTCCAAGGTGAATCGTTTTCGACGTTGTAAGTTATGAATCTGAGGTCGCTGGGGTGTTCGCGTTCGAGGGGGATTACGGTTTCCGGAGGTAGATCGCCGAGATCCAGTGTGTAACTCACAACCTCACCAGTCTCGGGCAGTTGATCGCCGCCGGCGGTGTCGCGAATGACAATCTTTACTTCCGGTCCCAGGAAGAGGGGATGAGTGCCGTCTGGCAAGGTGTCGCGGCCGAAAGCGAACTCGAACTGCGTTGAGGTTATGGTCGGGCCGCCGCGAAAGCGCAGATCAGCCTGATCGACGCTCCGGCTCTGGCCTTGATAGTAGTAGGTGCCCGCGCGCGATCCAAGCCGCCAATCCAGCTCGGCCCCGATGCCGGCGATCGATAAGCCGGTCTGTGCGTTGGCATCCGTGTCCAGGTAGATGTGTATGCTGTTGTTCTCGCCGTCATCGATTTCGTTACCGAATTCGATACGCAGAAACATAAAGCGGGGATCATCAGCCAGCCAGAGCCGGCCAAAATCCACAAAACCGCCGTCGCCAGTGGCATCCGAATATGCTACGGGGACTTCATCCCAGTCGGCGAACGCTCCCTCAATGACGATCGGAAACTGATCGGCGAATGTGGCTGGCATATTCAGCAGGATCAGACCCCCGACAAGAAATAACGCCAAGCGGAGCGCCTGACCTGTACGTGGCATACAATATCTCCCAATCTCTTACGAGCCATTAAAACAAGCCGAGGCGCGGCACTCCGCACCCCGGCCCTTATCGTAACGCAAACGCCGCTCCCTCAGCACGTTCTACCCGTAATATTCTCAGGGGAATTGGTAAAGGGCTTGACGAACCAGAAGAAGGCGAAGGCCGATAATCGGCCAACGCGTATGAAGTTGGGCCAGTGTCGATGATCATCGGTGAGTTGTTTTGAAAGTACACCAGCGGTAGACCTGTGCCGGTTCGAGCATGAGGTTGGGCCATCCACAAGCGTCTGACAACTTCTTGCATTTGCCAGGGAACTACTCACAGCGTAGCTTGGTGACCCTGTGTGTAATGCGCGAACCGGTTTATGAGGAGCTTTACGTGACCAGGAATCGAGATATCCGAAGATGGCTGGTGACCACGGTCTGCTTGCTGGCATGTGTCGGTCAACTGGCGCTGGCTTCCGATCAGGGGGTGCAGCCCACAGTCGCCACGCTGGACAACGGCTTGAAGCTGTTGTTGGTCGAGCGTCACGAGCAACCCACCGTCGCGGCGTGTCTGATCTTCGATGTGGGCTCATGCAATGATCCGGCTGGTGTCAGCGGCATCGCGCATATGTTCGAACACATGATGTTCAAGGGCACGCACGTCATTGGCACTTCCGACTATGAGGCGGAACAGATGCTGATCGCCGAGCAGGACGATCTGCGCGACAAGATGAATGCCGAGATGAACCGCATGCGCCTGATGAAACGCCGCGGCGAGTTGGAGGATGTGCTGGATCCCGGGCAGTGGACGCCGGAATACCGCGCCATGAAAGCTGAATACGACAAGCTGCTCGCCGCTGAGCGCCAACTAATGGTTGACAACGAGTTAGACAAGATTTATTCGTCCAACGGCGGGGCCATGCTGAACGCCGGCACCGCCGAGGATATGACGGTGTACTTCGTCCAGTTGCCGGCCAACAAGCTGGAGCTGTTTTTCTGGCTCGAGTCGGATCGCATGGCCAACGCGGTTATGCGTGAGTTTTATGTCGAACGCGAGAACGTGCGCGAAGAGCGGCGTCTGCGTACCGAAAGCACCCCGACCGGGAAGTTCGATGAGGCTTTTGAAGCTTTGTTCTGGCAGAGCCATCCCTATGGCCGGCCGGTCATCGGCTGGGCCTCGGAAGTCGAGTCGATTACGCGCGATGACGTGCGAGAATTCTTTAAGGTTCACTATGCTCCCAATAATGCCACGCTGGTGCTAGTGGGAGATTTCGACGAAGAGCGCGTGATTGAGATGGCTCAACAGTACTTCGGCCATATCCCACTTGGCGTACAGGAGCCGCCGCCGGTGATTACGGAAGAGCCCAAACCGATCGCCGAGCGCCGCTTTTACGCGGAGGCGGAGACTAATCCACAAGTCCGCATCCGTTTTCATGGAGTAGCCATTGGCCATGCGGATCAAGCCGCCCTGGATGTGGCCGGCGGATTGCTGTCCGGACGTAGCGGGCGGTTGTACAAGCGCCTGGTGACGGCCGAGGACATGGCAATTGGTGAACCCTACGCCAGCAACCTATCGCGCAAGTACGCCGGCTATTTTGAGCTGGGCGCCACCGTCAAGGAAGGTCACACCCCAGAGGAAGTCGAACAGGTCCTGTTGGCAGAGATCGAGAAGCTACGTAGTGGGGAGATTGACGAAAAGGAACTGGAGAAGGTCAAGAATCAGGTGCTGGCCAGTTCGATTCGTGGCTTGCGGAATAACCTGGGTTTGATGTTCCAACTAGCGGTCAACGAGACCTGGTACAAGTGGGAACAGATCAACGAGGGTCCCAAGCTGATGCTGGCGGTGACCGCGGAGGACGTGCAGCATGTGATCACTGAATATATGGATATCGGCACACGTACGGTCGCCATCTATCGCACTAAGGGTGGTACGACTATCGATGAGGCGGACGCGGAACTGGATGCCTTGCTGGCTGACCTGCCGCCTGGAGCGGCGCCGCAAGTCAAGGCGATGATCAAGCAGCTCAAAACAGCCGAGGACCTCGACCAGTTGACTAAACGGCTGCAAATGATGGAGCAGGCCCAGGCCACCGGGCAGGTTCCGGAAGAACAGCGGCCGCTCTTTGAATACATGCTCAAAGCGCTAAAGGCCCGCGTGGCTGAGTTGGAAGCCAGTAAGAAGGAGTCGAACTAAGATGCGCAATCATACCACAACCACACTGGTACTCGGCCTGATAATCCTGTTCGCAATGGCCGCCCGGGCCGACCAGCCGGCAACCAAGGATATCCCGGAACATCCGGACAAGCTGGTATATCCGGCATTGAAGTACACGTTGCCACCCGCGAGCGAGTTTCGCGAAGTGCTGCCGAGCGGCCTGGTGGTTTACATCGCCGAGGACCGCATGCTGCCCTTGTTCGATATAAACGTGACCCTCCGCGTCGGGGGCGCGTTTGAGCCGGCGGACAAGGCTGGATTGGCCGCGCTGGTTGGGGAACAATTACGGGAGGGCGGCACCGAGACGTACTCACCCGCGGAACTTGATGAGCAAGTCGAGTTTCTCGCCGCGCAGCTGATGTCGCGCGTCAGTGACACACGTGGCTCGGCGGGCGTATCGCTGTTATCGAAGGATATCGACGCGGGTATGGAGCTGCTGATCGACATGCTGCGTCACCCACGGTTTGATGAGGAGCGGCTGCGCCAGGCCAAGGAACGCCGCTTGCAGAATATCAAACGGCGCAACGATTCCAGTTCCACCATCGAGGAAATCGAGTGGGGTTTTCTAATGCAGGGCGCGGAGCACTTCAGCAACCGCTATCCGAGCACGAAGACGATCAACAGCATCACGCGCGATGACCTGATCGCGTTTCATCGCGAGTACTATCATCCGGGGAACATGATTGTCACGGCGACCGGCGACTTTGATCGTAAGGAGATGCTGGCCAAGATCGAGCAGGCGTTTGGCGACTGGCCGGTTGGCCAAGTTGCCGCGAAGACCTTCCCGGCGCCGGAGCACGAGCCGGAGCCCGGGGTGTACGTGGTGCAAAAGGATGACGTGAACCAGGGGCGCGTCTCGCTTGGTCATAAGGCGATCATGCGGGGTAGTCCGGACGAATTCGCTCTAATAGTCATGGACACAATTCTGGGCCAGGGTGGCTTCCAGTCGCGCCTGGTGCAGAAGGTGCGCTCCGAGGAGGGCCTGGCTTACAGCGTCGGCAGCAACTTCGGGCAGGGGACGTACTACCCAGGCAACTTCTGGTGTTTCTTCCAGAGCAAGAGCAATGCCTGCGCGTACGCGACCCAGTTGGTGTTGAACGAAATCAACCGGTTACGCACCGAGAAGGTCGGCCAGGAGGAACTCGACGGCACGCTGTCACAGTTGATCGAGTCCTTCCCGCAGCGGTTTCCAAACAAGGGCGCCATCCTGCGCACGTACGTCGCGGACGAGTACACCGGGCGCGATCCGGCGTACTGGGAGACTTACGTGGAGCAGCTTAAGAGCGTTACCTCGGAAGATATCCTGCGTGTGGCGCAACAGTACTTGCACCCCGACCAACTGGTCATTCTGGTGGTGGGTGATACGGAGGTGCTAATTGCTGGCGGTCACGACAAAGATCCGGAAGTGGGTCTGGAGCGGTTTGGAAAGGTGACAAAACTGCTGCCGCGCGATCCGGATACATTGACGCGCTAGGCGACATTGCTCAAAAAACGTTCACCACAGAGGCGCGGAGACGCAGAGAACATTAAGATATGGTGCGAGGTGACACCGTATCATATACACAAAATCTTTTTTGTGTCTTAGTGCCTTTGTGGTGAAATACGTCATGAAAGACGTAAACGGCTGAGCAACCAGCGGTGTTGACCGACAGCATCTGGGTAACAGAGCAGGGAGAGACAGATGCAAACCAATTGGGTGGATAAGATCCTCGATTGCGCCATTATTAACGAGGAACGCGCGGCCGATTTTTACCGCTACTTGGCCAACCTGGCGCGGAAGGAAGCGATGAAAAAGGTCTTCCTCGGGCTCGCGTTGGAGGAGGAAAGTCATAAAGCCAGGCTTTTGGACGTCAAGGCCGGTCAACAGGCACTCACTTTCGGCAAAAGCATCCCCGATCTGGGTCTGGCCGAACAGCTCGATGAAGAGCCTATCGATCTTGCCGGTAAGATGGACTACCCACAAGCCCTGGTCATCGCCATGAAATCCGAAAAGGAAGCGTTCAAGCTATATACCAGCCTGGCCGAAGCGACTACCGACGCCTCCTGCAAGGCCATCCTGCAAGGGCTGGCCCAGGAGGAGGCCATGCACAAGCTGCGGTTCGAGGTCGAGTACGACGAGCATATGCTGAAAGAGAACTGAGTGCGGGCCACCGCAGGGCTTGCATCTCCAGGTCATACGTCATACCTGACACACTATAAAAAAGGGCCGTTCCTGATGGAAGCGGCCCGCGCAAGTTGTGGTTCAAGAGTGCGACTACAGACGTTCGCGGTTGGCAAAATTCCGGGGACGCAAAATTCCGGGGACACCATATTTAATTATTGACGGATCGGATCTGTTAGCTTAGCGTGCGTGCATGGCCAGGCTGGCACGAGTCGTGGTTGCGGGTTATCCGCATCACATCACGCAGCGCGGGAATCGCCGCCAGAAGACGTTCTTCGGCCGTGATGACTACCGCGCGTACATCGACCTGATGGCGAACTGGTGCCGTCAG
>JBDRDH010000119.1:0-5373 GCA_043820985.1 Planctomycetota bacterium | reverse complement strand
CAAGGCCGTCGTACAGCTGGGGGGGGTGGTCATGGGCCTGCGTCCGCCGACCACGCGGGTGGGCCGCGGTTCGAGACGGCTCACCCGCCATCGTTTTACCAGTCCTGGATTTCCCTGCTTGGGGACAAATAGGGGGGGCTGGTGAAAGCTGGTTTGTCGGAACGATGACCCGACCTGCGCTAGCCGTGTGTGGTTGTTCGCCCGGGAAAGACTCGCTACGGTACCCGTTTGACTATTTTGTCGGATCGATGACCCGATAAACGAGAGCCTGAGCCATGAATGAGGAGTGGAGATGAGACGCGTTACGGTGCTCGGTGTTTTATTGTTGCTGGCGTGCCAACTGGCGGCGGCGGCGCCGCCCAGGCATGAGATTCAGTTTCCAGACATTCCCGGCTATCGCACGTTGAAGTGCGATTTTCACATACACACGGTGTTCTCCGATGGCTATGTGTGGCCCACGGTGCGTGTTGATGAAGCCTGGCGCGAGGGGCTGGACGTGATCGCGATCACCGATCACATCGAGTACCTGCCGCACAAGGATGACATCCCCAAGAATCACAATCGTCCGTATGAACTCGCCATGGAACGGGCACAACAGCACGGCATCGTGCTGATTCGGGGCGCGGAGATCACGCGTGCCACTCCGCCGGGGCACTTCAATGCAATATTTCTGAAGGATATCGATCCGTTGGACACGGAGGATTTCTATCAGGTATTCGATGAGGCGCAGCGTCAGCAGGCGTTCACGTTCTGGAATCACCCGGGCTGGAAAGGGCTCGAGTCGGGGCGCTGGGGCGAGGAACACAACAGTATCTGGGAGCAGAAGCAGCTCCATGGGATCGAGATCTGCAACGGCAATTCATACTACGAATATGCGCACAAGCTGGCGGCGGAAAAGCAACTGACGCTGGTCGGCAACTCTGACATCCACGAGCCGTCGCTTGACCTGACGCCGACGGCGGAGGAGCACCGCACGCTGACCCTGGTTTTTGCAAAGGATCAGTCGATCGAGTCGGTGCGGGAGGCGCTATTTGCCGGCCGCACCGCCGTCTGGTGCCAGAACAAGCTCTACGGCCGTGAGTCGGAACTGGCGGCGGTCTTCGCGGCGAGTGTGCGGGTCAATCCGCCGCATCATCGGTCGGACGATCGAGTGTGGTTGATGATCGATAACCGCTGCGCGTTGGACATAGAGCTGAAGCGCCCAGGCGCGGGGGTGTTACCGGGTTCGATGACACTACCGGCGAGCGCGCAGACGCTGCTGCGGATCACGGTGCCGGCCGACTGGAGCCCACCAGCCGAGCGTTTCGAGGTCTCCAACATGCTCATCGGACCGGGCGCGCCGCTGAGCGTTGATTTGACCATCCCGCGGCCATAGGTTGAACGGCCGAGCAGGCAATCTCGTTGTCCGGGACAGTGTTCGTATACTACGGCCCACCGCTGATGGCGTCGATGAACGCGTCGATATCGTAGGAGTTTACTTCACCATCATCGTTACAGTCGGCCAGCAACCAGTCACAATCGGGTTGCAGCGCCGCATAGTCGCAGCTTGGGCTGAGTGCACAAATAAACGCGTCAATGTCGTACGCGTTGACGATCCCGTCGCAGTTCATGTCCCCATCCCACAAGGGGCGGACGGTCACGGTTCCGCCCAGTCGCATGGCCAGGATATCCACCATCCCGAACGGATCGAGATCGTACTGTCCGAAGTAAATGTCAGTGATCGAGGCCTGGCCATAACCATCGGCGTCTAAAATGATGTTGGCGTTCGCGGCAATGGCGACCGGCTCAGGAGGTTCCGGGAACATGAAAGCATCGTTATAGATTTCGATGGGTGGCGGTCCGTCTTCCCAGGACGAACCGGTAAGATCCGCGGGATCCAGGTATGGGATAATGTCTACATCGAAAGGTGGCAAAATCCAGTACTGGACGGTGGCGACCGCCGTGGTTATTTCGTGGCCCAGATAATACCGATCGCCAGTGGTGTTAACCGCCGTGGGTGACGTCCAGAAGACATCCTGGCCCTCGGTGTACAAATCGAAGCTCCAGGTGGTAGGGGGGTCGGCATATACACCTGACGCCGAGGTGAATATTACGCTGGCGGCTAGCGCGGCCAGCCCCGTTGGTCTTAAAGATCTTTTCATTTCCTGTCTCCTTTTCTCAAGGCGTTTCCGTCAGGTGGTTCAGGGTAGTACTCCCGCGTGGGCTGAAGCCCGCGGCTCTTCCGGTGGCCGAATCATGGGCATTGATTTAGTCACGAGGGAGCCCCCACGCGGTCCAGATCTCGCCAAAACGGCACGGACGCGCGCCGGCCGTAACCAGGCGTCCATCCGTGAGGTCGTAGAGCACCATCCAGGCGTCCAACCGCCGGGGCTGGCGCTGGTATTGGCGCGTGCTGACACTGCCGTCCGCGTAAGCGATGGTAGCCCGGCCGTCATGCCGATCCGTCAGAGTGTCATCGTTGGACCAGGCGCTATCGGTGCAGAAGTTCAGGTAGTAGTTTTCGTCCTCTTCCACGATGAGCCAGGGCGCGGAAGAGTGCGCGTATTCCTCCCAATGCATCAGCCATAAGTAATTCACGGGGAAGTCCACCGGATAGAGGGTGCCTTTGAGTAGCTCCACCGGGGCGCCCGAGAGAATTGGCGGTGCCGTGTAACTATATGGCATCTTCCGCCGGAACTCGCCAGCGTCTTCGGCAACCGAAGTCAGCTTGTCCTCGGGGCACTTGTAAACCGCCGCGTTGTAGCCAACGTATGGAAAGATGGTCCCACGGTCGGGTGACGTTGGCGGCGGGTTCTCTTCGTCGCCGCCGCCTGTGCCCAGCCAGTCATACGTGCGGCCGTCTTCGTCAATATCCCAGGAGCTACCGGGCAGGCAACCATTCCACTCACCGGTATACATGATCCAGCCGGTTGAGAGTTGGCGCAGATTACTACGGCACACCGCCGTCCGAGCCTGGCTGCGAGCTTGCCCCAGGGATGGGAGCAGAATTGACATCAGGATGGCGATGATCGCCACAGAGACGAGTAACTCCACGAGTGTGAAGCCACGTAATCCTGAAAAGGTGCGGCCGCGATGCATTGTCTGATCCACAAGAAAGAGTTGATGGCCAACGGCCCGACTGGCAACAGAGTGGCTGCCAGACAAATGCACTCAAACTACATACAAAGTACCCCTGATATTGGCAGTGAGCAAGGAGAAACAGCAGTACGGAGATAGATGGAGCAGCTTTTCCCTGGTGAGAAATATAATATCGAGCCGAGACGGGGATAAATTTGTGCTACCTGGGCGTCTTACGAGTGGTTCAAGAGAATTCAGCATTGAAACAGATCGTCATAATGTGAATAATATACAAGGATTACAGCGTTTGATTATTTATGCGTCTTGGGATGGTAATGGGTAACTAAGCAGGAGCAGAGCATGAAAGTTCTCCCAGCGAGGGGACATTTACTATTGGTCGGCGTGTTGGCGTTGATAGTCGGAAGTACAGCCGTACATGCCGAGTGGGATATCGAGAACGGCCAGTGGGGTAAGGATGACCCCACCGACATTCGTGTGATGACCTGGAACATCCATGACGGCATCTGCAAGACCGAGGTCAAGCAGGAGGGCTCGAACCAGTGGACCGCGATAGCGCGCATCGTGGCGGCCCTCAAGCCCGATTTCCTGCTGCTCCAGGAAGCGGGGGACAGCACTGATGGCGGAGACACCATGCAGGAACTGGAGATAGTCTGCGACCTGTTTCTCCACGGCGGGACCGATCCCTTTGTTGGTGGCAATCCGGAAGTAACCGCGTATGTCCAGGCCTACGACCCGAACTACGATCTGCCTTACATTTTCGTCAGCGGTGAATCCGACGGCTATAACCGTAACGTGATCCTCAGCCGCTTCCCATTCATGGATCTGAACGGCGATACGCGCAGCGTCAAGAGTGATATTCCCGCCGTGCTCCCACATCTCTACGCGCCGGGCGGCGACGGCAAGATCCGGGGGTTCATGATGGCCGAGGTCGATCTGGATGATGACATATACGCCGGGGACCTCGTCGTCGGCAATTGTCACTTGCGGGCCTATTCCGATGGCGCCGCCGAACGTCTGGCCGCCGCCCAGAACGTGGCTTATGTAATCGATTATTGGTTCAACGGCGGTGGTTTTGGCGTCCCGGATTACTACAACAAAATCGCCGACAGCCCGCTCGCTCAGTGGATCCTGGATGATAATACGCCGATTGTCTTCGGCGGCGACTTCAACGAGGACGAGCAGACCAATGGCCGGCGTGGGCCGGCGGACTGGTTCACTCAGGCGGAGTATACCGGCGGCAGTGACGGTACCGATCGCGACCGCACCGACATGGTCTTCGACAGTGCCCTGCACCCGGTCTCCGGCAACCGCGGCACGTATTCGGCCAGCAACAAGCTGGACTATCTGGCCTGGCAGGACAGTATCGTCGCCTTACGCCGGGCGTTTATTTTCTACAGCAACGAGACGCCGTTGAGCTATTTACCGCCCGAGGTGCTGGATTTCCTGCCGACGCCACTAGGCATCAACAGCTTTGCTTCCGATCACCGCCCCGTCATTGTCGACCTGATTTTGCCGACTGATCCGTGTGCCGGCTACGTTCTTGGTGATTCCAATGGCGACAGTGACGTGAATGCGTATGACATTGACTGGTTCATCATGGCGGTCGGCGACTCGGCGAACTACATCGCCCAGTTCGGCGAACAGGCCTGGCTCTGTCGCAACGACATCAATGATGACGACGACGTCAACGCATACGATATCGACGGATTCATCCTGGTAGTCGGCGGGGGCGGCTAGAAGTCACAAAGTAACAAGGTTGCAAGATAACAAGGCAACCAGGCAACCAGGTAATAAGTAGCGGCCGCCCTCAGTGGCGGCCGTTTGTATGATCTTCACCTTGGATATGTAGCGGCCGACGTCTCGTCGGCCGTGGCCGTAGGGGGCCTGCTTCAATCCGGCAGGGGTGCCAGACTTGGTGTACGCTGCAATGCTACCAGCAGGGCGGCGCAGGCTATTCCCAGCAGGTCGCCGACGATCCAGACCACGCGCGCCGAATTCCGGGGACACCATAATTCCGGGGACACCATATTTGGGCATAATTCCGGGCATAATTCCGGGGCATAATTCCGGGGACACCATATTTAATTATTGACGGAAATTACGGGGACACCATATTTAATTATTGACGGCTCGGACCAATTGGCTTAGCGTGCATGCATGGCCAGGCTGGCACGAGTCGTGGTTGCGGGTTATCCGCATCACATCACGCAGCGCGGGAATCGCCGCCAGAAGACGTTCTTCGGCCGTGATGACTACCGCGCGTACATCGACCTGATGGCGAACTGGTGCCGTCAG
>JBDRDH010000118.1:0-3923 GCA_043820985.1 Planctomycetota bacterium | reverse complement strand
CGACCAACGCCGCAGCGTCGCCCGTTGTTCGTCGGTCAACGTCACCTTTGGAGCCACTCGCATCGGTACCATCCTCCTTCCAAAGAATGGTACCGACAAGCAGGATATAAGTTGCAGTAATTATAAGAAACTACACTAGATAGCCGGTCGAACCGGCGTTTTTTAGAGCTTCACAGGGGGTTGCGGGGGTTTCTCGCACTTCATAGCTGTTCGGACTTTTTTGGCGCGTGTTCGGACTTTTTTGGCGCGGATCAATGTCAGAGAACCTCCTGTGCACAAACGTGCACAAACATGTGCACAACCCGAGGTTCTCTCGAAACACTAACTCACGGGAACCGCGTCAGTTACGGTTCCCAGAAGGCGGGAAGAACGGAGAGGGCGGGATTCGAACCCGCGGTACGGTTACCCGTACACCGGTTTTCAAAACCGGCTCCTTAAGCCGCTCGGACACCTCTCCGGAGCGGTCCGGTCGATGGAAGAACACCCAACGCAAACAGAACTCCAGCCGACCGCGCGACCCAAATATCATATCGGATTTCCTGACAAATGGCAGTCTGTCGAGCTTACCGGCGATACAGACTTCTCATAGTGCGTCAGCTCCTCACCAGGAACCACGCTTGAAACACCGCGACGGTCACGATGTTGTGGGTTAAAATCGCCCGCATGCCGGAGTTGCCCGAAGTTGAGACGATTGTCCGCCGCTACCGCCGCCTGGTGGTCAATCGCCGTATCGTTGCCTTTCGATCGCGGTGGGCCAGGCAGGTTACCCCCAGCGTTGCCCGGGTAAAGCGGGCCATCGTCGGCCGTACCGTCGTGAAGCTGAGCCGACGGGCAAAGTACATCGTCTTCCACCTGGATCAGAACGGTTACCTGCTGGTGCACTTACGCATGAGTGGGCGTTTGGAGTGGGCCGCCGATCATGCCACCGAGCCGCCGCACGTCCGAGCTTACTGGGATTTCAACGATGGCAACCGCCTGCTCTTCTGCGATTCGCGCAAATTTGGCCGGATCGTCCACGGTACGGATCTGAAGGACCTCACGCGCAATCTCGGACCAGAGCCACTGGAGCGGCGGTTCACGGCGGATTGCCTGGCAAGAATCCTGGCCGGCCGATCGCGCCAGATCAAACCCCTACTGCTCGACCAATCCATAATCGTCGGCCTGGGCAACATCTATGCTGATGAGGCCCTGCACCGTGCCGGCATTCATCCCGTTACCCGCGCTGATCGTTTGAATCCACGACAAATCGCGGCCTTGCACGAATCCATCCGCTACATCCTTCGTAAGGGGATCCGTCACAGTGGTACCACCTTTGATTGGATCTACCCGAGTGGGGGCATGCAGAAACACTTGTCCGTATATGGCCGCACGGATGAGCCCTGTCCCACCTGCAATACTCCCATCGAGTACCTGCGTGTTGCCCAGCGCGGCACCCACATCTGCCCGCGCTGCCAGCCGGTGGATGGGGTCCGCCAGCGACGGAGAAAAGCTGCCTCTCACACCCGGAAAAAGCGAACCTGATGGCCTGCCAATATGTATTGATGATTAGCCAATCCGTCGCCGGATGGCTATTCTGGAACGCCACATGTGCGGAATTGCCGGCAGTATAGCCTTGACGTCCGAGACTCGGGTCACTTCCGACGCGTTGCAGGCCATGGCTGCGCAACTTGTGCACCGCGGTCCCGACGACGACGGCATCTATGTCGATCCCCAACGGCGCTGTGGACTCTCTTTCCGCCGGCTGTCGATTATCGATCTCACGGGCGGCCACCAACCGCTATGCAACGAAGACCGCACGATCTGGCTGATCTTCAACGGCGAGATTTATAACTATCGCGAGTTGCGTAGTGAACTCATCGCCGCGGGACACCATTTCACGACCGAGTCCGATGGCGAGGTGATCGTCCACCTCTACGAGCGCGATGGGGTTGACTGTTTCGCGCAACTGGCTGGCATGTTCGCGATCGCCATCTGGGACGAAAACCGTGGCGAACTCCTGCTGGCCCGCGATCGAATGGGGAAAAAGCCCCTGACATACGCCCGGATCGGAGACCAACTCCATTTCGCCAGTGAAGCCAAGGCAATTCTGTCCTTACCCGGCGTCCGTCCTGAACTGGATCTGCAATCTCTCCACCGTTACCTGCTATTCCAATACGTCCCGGCTCCACACTCGATCTACAAGGGTTTTAGCAAATTAATGCCCGGAACCTATCTGCGTATGGCCGCCGGAACCCCCAACCAACAGGAACCGCAAGCGTACTGGCGGATTCCTCAGCCGGAGCCCTTTCGCGGAACGTATGCCGATGCGCGCCAACGCCTGGACGAACTGCTGACCGCCGCCGTCCAAAAGCGGCTGATCGCCGACGTTCCGCTCGGCGCGTTCCTCTCCGGCGGCATAGATTCATCGATTGTCGTCGCCTTGATGCACCGGCTTGGTGTATCGCCGATCCGCACGTTTTCGATCGGCTTCACCGACACACGATATGATGAAACCGTCTTCGCTCGGCAAGTGGCCGATCGGTTTGGTACCGAGCACCACCAACACACTGTCACGCCACAAGCCCGGGAAGTGCTCGACACCCTCGCCTGGCACTACGACGAGCCCTTCGCCGACTCGTCCGCTATCCCGACATACTATCTCTCGCGCTGGACGCGTGAATCAGTTACAGTGGCCTTAACCGGTGATGCTGGCGATGAATGCTTCGCGGGTTATGACCGCTATCGCGCCGCCCAAATCGCTTCCCGTTTCGACCCCCTACCACAACCGATACGCACATTTCTGGCTCGGTTGGCCAATTTGGCTCCACACGGACAGGCCAAGAGCCTCAGCAATCGCTTCTATCGCTTTCTTAGTGCCATGGGGCAGCCGCCCAACCGCCGGTATCTCTCGTGGGTAAACATTTTCTCGCCGGCGATGTTGTCCGCTGGCTATCGGCCGGAGTTGCGGGCGCAAATCAATTTTGATGAACCACTCCACTGGTTTGATCGGCTGTACGACCAGGCCCCCGGCCCTGCCCC
Organism: Planctomycetota bacterium; assembly: GCA_043820985.1. Lineage (GTDB taxonomy): Bacteria > Planctomycetota > Phycisphaerae > UBA1845 > Fen-1342 > JAAYXS01. Next base: position 905 of record JBDRDH010000118.1, on the reverse strand, counting down.
CAATCGGGCGGTGCACTGTGATTTCCAGAGTTACCTGCCCTATGACCTGCTCACCAAGGTGGATCGCGCGTCAATGGCGGTGAGCCTGGAGTGCCGCTGCCCGTTCCTCGATCACCATCTGGTTGAATTTGCCCTCTCGTTACCGCTATCCTGGCGGCTCGGACACGCCGGCGGAAAGCACATCCTGAAGGATTGGGCCAAAGATCTGTTGCCGCCACAGATTCTGCGACGCCGTAAAATGGGCTTCGGCGTACCCGTCGGCGAGTGGTTTCGCCACGAGTTACGGGACGTTGTTGAAGAGCACCTGTTCGCTCCGAAATCCTTGTGCGGCAGTATTTTCCGTCCTAAGTGGCTCCGCGGGCTCTTTGACGCGCATTTATCGCGCCAAGCCAATTACGAACATCCACTCTGGGCCCTGTTGATGCTTGAGTTGTGGTATCAACGCTGGCAGCCAGCCGGGATCTGAGCCGCGCAGATCTGAGATCGAATAATTAACTCTTTAATCAACAGCACCTTGTCTCTCTCGGGTCGTTGCTTTCAGCACCTGGATAATAATTACCGATGGGATAAAAAGCCCCCGGCTGTCAAGGTTGGGGGCGTGTGGATATGGTGTGCCATGATAGTTGATCAGAGTGAAATCGACTCCTTATTGAATCAGGCAGAGAACCTGGCAACCGAGGCGTCGGCTGAGATCAAAAAGCCTGCCCCGCCGCCGGCGCGGCCCGCGCCGCCGAAGCTGCCAGCCGATCCGGAACTGGCGCGGTTGTTTCGGCTCCAAGTGCCAGTCATTGTCCAACTGGCTGTCCGGAACATGTCGATCGCCGAGATCCGCCAGTTTGCAACCGGAGCAATCATTGAGTTTGAAAAATCAGTGGACGACAACCTCGATCTGCTGATCAACAATC